>JAWOHQ010000104.1:0-11913 GCA_046485105.1 Candidatus Competibacteraceae bacterium
TCGCCAGGTTGTTGGGCGGGTTCTGTCTGACGCTCTGCTTTCTTCATTATTTAAGCCTCTATCGCCGCGTCGTGTGGCTCTGATAACGGGAAGGTCCAAGGCGGATTGTTAAAGTCTCTGTGTCAAGGATAGCCGATAAAAATACAATAGCCTCCCTCCATGTCACCTCGAGCGTGTCGCCGTGATTCGTCGTCCACCCCGCACTACCGCCATTCGCGCCCAGCTCATCGCCCTGCAAACCATCCTGATCAAGGAGACGCTGCGTTTTTCGCGGATCTGGATTCAAACCCTGCTGCCGCCGGCGGTGACCATGGCGCTGTACTTCCTGATCTTCGGCAAGCTGATCGGCAGCCAGTTGGGACCGGTGGACGGGCTGTCCTACACGCAGTTCATCGCTCCCGGCTTGATCATGCTGGCGGTGATCACGAATGCGTATTCCAACGTGGTGTCCTCGTTCTTCAGCGCCAAATTTCAGCGTCACATTGAGGAGATGCTGGTCTCACCCCTGCCTAACACGATCATCGTGCTCGGCTTCGTCGGCGGTGGCGTGGCGCGGGGGCTGGCGGTGGGGAGCGTGGTGACCGTGGTGTCGCTGTTCTTCACCGACCTGCACTGGGAGCATCCCTTCATCATCCTGGCGGTGATGGTCCTGACTTCGATGCTATTCGCGCTCGGCGGGCTGATCAACGGCATTTTCGCTCGGAGCTTCGATGATATTTCCATCATCCCAACTTTTGTTCTCACCCCCCTGATCTATCTCGGCGGTATCTTCTATTCGGTCAAGATGTTGCCGCCGTTCTGGCAAGATGTATCGCTGCTCAACCCGATCCTGTACATGATCAACGCCTTCCGCTTTGGTATCCTGGGCGTATCGGATGTCAATATCTACGTGGCTTTCGCCATCATCCTATTCTTCATCACCGTCCTGTTTGGCGTCAGCCTGTGGTTGTTGCGACGGGGAACCGGCATCCGGTCCTGATCCTTTGCCGATTCGAGCACGGCAACGCGCGGCCTGGCAGCAGCCCTTCAGAGAAGAACGCGGGAAAAACCCGACGACGACTTGCAAGGAGCGGAAAAACCGGTTAGTGATTGATGAGTAATGATATCGCCTTCCCACATCGAGTGATGCTCGCATGACCGCCGCAACCCTGTACGTCGTCGCCGCCCCGTCCGGGGCTGGAAAAACCAGTCTGGTCAGGAGCCTGGTGGACACCACGCCCGGCGTCTCCCTCTCCATCTCCCACACCACCCGCCCGCCCCGTCCCGGCGAGCGGGACGGCGAACACTATCATTTCGTGTCGCTCGCCCAGTTTGAGGCGATGATTGCGGAAGGGGCGTTTCTGGAACACGCTCAGGTGTTCGGCAACCGCTACGGCACCAGCCGCGCCGCCGCGCTGGCGCTGCTGGACGCCGGCCAGGATGTGATTCTGGAAATCGACTGGCAGGGCGCCCGTCAGGTACAAACCCGGATGCCGGCCGGTGGCGTCACGATCTTCATTCTGCCGCCTTCCCGGGAAGCCCTGCGCCAGCGCCTGGCGAATCGCGGTCAGGACCGCCCGGAGATCATCGACCAGCGCATGGCGGCGGCGTTGGATGAACTGTCGCACTATGCCGAATTCGAATATCTGGTGATCAACGACGATTTCGCAACGGCGCTGGAGGCGTTGCGCGCCATCGTGATCGCCAACCGCCAGCGCCGCGCCGCGCAAGCGGAACGGCAGCAAGAACTCTTACGGGCGCTCTTGTCTTAACTGATTGTTTTTATCATAGTGACCAACCTTGGAATTGATACTGCGTCTGGAGGTTTGCAAGAATGGCCCGAATTACCGTTGAAGACTGCCTCAGTCAGGTGGATAACCGCTTCGAACTGGTGCTGATCGCCGCGCGCCGCGCCCGCGAGCTGGCGCTGGGCAAGGAAGCGCTGGTCCCCTGGGAAAACGACAAACCGACCGTGGTCGCGCTGCGGGAATTGGCCGAGGGCAAGCTGGACCACCTCGTCCAGGAAAAATACCGTCGGCCCTTGACCTTGTTGCCCGAGCCGGCCTTGACTGCCCATTCATCCGCCGCTCCGCCCGAATCGGGATCGTGATGTCGGGTTCCGGCAGGAGATTTTGCTTGTGATGAGCGCATCGCTGCAGGAATTTCGCAACGAAATCCAACAGTTGCGAAATCTGGCCATCGACCACGAATGGCTGGATGATCTGCATTTGCGCATCGACGATTTGTGCGCCATTGCCAGCGAATATCTCGAACCGGATCAGGTCGCGCAGGTGCGCGAAGCCTGCCATTTCGCCACCGAGGCCCATGCCGGCATCTATCGCAAGAGCGGCGAACCGTACATCTTTCACCCGCTGGCCGTGGCCCGGATCCTCGCCAACGTTCGTTTCGATCACGAAACCCTGCAGGCCGCCCTGCTGCACGACGTGATCGAGGATACCCCGTACAGCAAGGAACAGATCAGCGCCTGTTTCGGGCCGGGGGTCGCCGATCTGGTGGATGGCGTCAGCAAGCTGACCCAGATCCATTTCAATTCCAAGCTGGAGGCGCAGGCCGAGAACTTCCGCAAGATGTTCCTGGCCATGTCCAATGATTTGCGGGTGATCATGATCAAGCTGGCCGACCGGCTGCATAACATGCGCACCCTCGGCGCCATGCGCTGGGAATCGCGCCGCCGCATCGCCAGCGAAACCCTGGAGATTTACGCCCCCATCGCCGGCCGCCTGGGCATGAACCATCTGCGTCAGGAACTGGAGAATCTCGGCTTCAGCCACCTGTATCCGCTGCGCTTTCAGGTGCTCCAGGAAGCGGTGCGCAAGATGAGCGGCAACCGCCGCGAGATCGTCGGTCAGTTGGAAGCGCGCATGCAGCGCCGGCTCCAGGAGGAGGGCATCACCCAAGCCCGGGTCATGGGGCGCGGCAAGCACCTGTGGGGCATCTATAAGAAGATGCGCGCCAAGCATCTACCCTTCAAGGAAGTTCACGACGTCTACGCGGTACGGATCATCGTGGATAGCGTGGATACCTGCTATCGGGCCCTGGGCGTGGTCCATGGGCTGTACAAACCGATCATGGGCCGCTTCAAGGACTATATCGCCATTCCCAAGGCCAACGGTTACCAGTCCCTGCACACCGTCCTGTTCGGACCCAACGGGGTGCCGATCGAGGCGCAAATCCGCACCGAGGAAATGCATGTCATGGCCGAAGTCGGCGTCGCCGCCCACTGGCGCTATAAGTCCGGCGGCGACAGCGAGGGCAGCCACGCCCAGCAACGCGCCCGCGAATGGCTGCGCAAGTTGCTGGACATGCAGCGCCGCGCCGGCAACCCGGTGGAGTTTCTGGAAAGCGTCAAGGTCGATCTGTTCCCCGATGAAGTCTACGTGTTTACCCCGCGCGGCGAGATCATCGAACTGCCGCGCGGCGCCACCGCGGTCGATTTCGCCTACGCCATTCATTCCGATGTCGGCAACACCTGCGTGGGCGTCAGGATCGACCGGCGGCTGGCGCCGTTACGCACCCCGCTGGCGACCGGCCAAACCGTCGAGGCTATCATCACCCCCACCGCCCGCCCGAATCCAGCCTGGCTTAATTTTGTGGTGACCGCCAAGGCCCGCGCCAGCATTCGCCACTACCTCAAGCACCTGCAACGTGGGGAGGCGATTTTGCTCGGCAAGCGCTTGCTGGAAAAAGCCCTGGTCGGGCGACTCGGCGGGTTGAGCGAACTGCCGGCCGCGCGCGCGCAGGCGCTGGTCCGGGAATTCAACCTGAACAGCTTCGACGATTTGCTGGCGGACATCGGCCTGGGCAACCGGGTCGCGGCGTTGATCGCCAAGCGCTTGCAGCCGGAAGAGGGCGAGGAAGACGCCAGCCCGCTGGACGCCAGCGCCCAACCGCTGTTGATCAAGGGTACCGAAGGGACGGTGGTCAGCTTCGGCAGATGCTGCCGGCCGTTGCCGGGCGACGCGATCATCGGCTACCTCAATGCCGGGCGCGGCATCGTCATTCATCGCGATAATTGCAAGAACGTCGCCAGCTATAAGAAAAATCCGGAAAAGTGGATCGAGGTGGAGTGGGAGCAACAGCTCGGCCCCGATTTCAGCGCGGAGCTGCGGCTCGATGTCGTCAACAAGCGTGGGGTGTTGGCGACCATCGCCGCCGCTATTTCCGCCACCGACACCAACATCGAAACCATCAATACCTCGGAGCGGGATGGCGCCACCACCACGGTGCATCTGCTGCTCAACGTCCGCGACCGCGCCCAACTGGCCCGGGTGATGCGCCGGCTGCGCACGCTGCCCGAGGCGCTGAAGCTGGCCCGGCGCGGTTAGCTTTTCCCATCCGCCACCGCCTCCGGAGGTTCGCCGGGGCGTTCACCAGGAGCGTTCGATCATGCCGCGCGAGATCATTCACACCGATCGGGCCCCCGCCGCCATCGGTACCTATTCCCAGGCGGTCAAGGTCGGGGACGCGGTTTATTTATCTGGCCAGATTCCGCTCGATCCAGTCACTTTGCAGCTCGTCGCAGGCGATATGGACGCCCAAATCCGTCGGGTCTTCGATAACCTGGCGGCGGTGGCCCGCGCCGCCGGCGGCGGTCTGGCCGATACCGTCAAGCTCAACGTGTTCCTGACCGATCTCAGCCACTTTGCCTTGGTCAACCACATCATGGCCGAGTACTTCCCCCAACCCTATCCGGCCCGGGCCGTCATCGGCGTCGCGGCGCTGCCGCGCGGCGCGCAAGTGGAGATGGATGCCGTGCTGGTGCTGGAAAATCGGTAGACAGTGGACAGTGGACGGTGGACGGTGGACAGTGGACAGTGGACAGTGGACAGTGGACAGTGGACAGTGGACAGTGGACAGGATTGATGAATCCCGTTTTCCCTTCACCACGTCCCGGTCGTTGCGATGCTCGCTACACCTGAACGGGCGCGGTTGCTGAATCCCGAGCCGCAGCCCCTCACCGCCCTGAAAGGGGTCGGACCGAAACTGGCCGAACGCCTGCGCCGGCTCGGTCTTCGTACCGTCGAGGACGTGCTGCTGCATTTGCCGCTGCGCTATCAGGACCGGACCCGCGTCACTCCCATCAGCCAACTCCGTCCTGGCGAAGAGGCGCAGATCGAGGCCGAGATCACCCGGACCGAAGTGACCGGGCGCGGCCGGCGCTTCCTGCTCTGCCACCTCAGCGATGGCGCTGGCGTGCTCACCTTGCGCTTTTTCCATTTCAGCCCGGCGCAGGAACAGTTGTTCGGGCAACCGGGTACGCGGCTGCGCTGCTTCGGCGAAGTGCGGTCGGGTTATACCGGCGGATTGGAAATGATCCATCCCGAATGCCGGCGCATCGACCCGGATTCGCCGCCGGTGACCGACCGGCTGACCCCGGTTTATCCCACCACCGCCGGACTCCAACAGTTCACCTTGCGTGGCTTGGCGGAGCAGGCGCTGGCGCTGCTGGATGCCGCAATGCTGCTGCCGGAACTGTTGCCGCAGGCCTTGCGGGCGCGGTTGCATCTCATGTCCATCGCCGAGGCGGTGCGGGGGTTGCACCAGCCCCCGGCGGATACGGCATTGGCGGAATTGGATAGCGGTCGCCATCCCGCTCGCCGCCGGCTCGCTTTCGAGGAGTTGCTGGCCCACCAGCTCAGCCTGCGCCGGCTGCGGGCGCGGGTGCAACGGCAAGCCGCGCCGCCGCTGGCGGGGGAGGGCGGACTCAGCGCGCGCTTTCTGGAACGGTTGCCCTTCGTCCTGACCGGCGCCCAGCGGCGAGTGCTGGCGGAAATCGACGCCGATCTGGCCCAGCCCCGGCCGATGTTGCGGTTGCTGCAGGGCGACGTCGGTTCCGGCAAAACCGTGGTGGCCGCCGCCGCCGCGCTGCGGGCGGTGGAAACCGGCGCCCAGGCGGCGTTGATGGCCCCCACCGAACTGTTGGCCGAACAACATTACCGCAATTTTCGGGACTGGCTGGAACCGCTGGGCGTCGAGGTGGCTTGGCTCACCGGGCGGCTGACCGGTCGGGCGCGGCGGACCCTGCTGGAACGGCTGGCCAGCGGCGCGCTCCACGTCGCGGTCGGCACCCACGCCCTGTTTCAGGATGCCGTGATCTTCGCCGAACTGGCGCTGGCCATCGTCGACGAGCAGCACCGGTTCGGCGTGCATCAGCGGCTGGCGCTGCGCGAAAAGGGCCAACGGGTCGGCCGCTGCCCGCATCAGTTGATCATGACCGCCACCCCGATTCCCCGCACCCTGGCGATGAGCGCCTACGCCGACCTCGACACGTCGATCATCGACGAGCTGCCGCCGGGCCGCCGGCCGGTCAAAACGGTGGTCGTGCCCGGCAGCCGCCGCGACGAAGTGAGCGAGCGCATCCGCCAGGCGTGTCGCGCCGGTCGCCAGGCTTATTGGGTGTGTCCGCTGATTGAGGAGTCGGAGGTCTTGCAATGCCAGGCGGCGGTGGTTACGGCCGAGCAATTGACGGCGCTGCTCCCGGAGTTGCGCGTCGGCTTGGTCCACGGTCGGCTGCCGGCCGCCGCCAAGGAAGCGGTCATGGCCGCCTTCAAGGGCGGCGATCTCGATCTGCTGGTCGCCACCACGGTGATCGAGGTCGGGGTGGATGTGCCTAACGCCAGCCTGATGATCATCGAAAACGCCGAACGGTTGGGGCTGGCGCAACTGCACCAGCTGCGGGGCCGGGTCGGACGTGGAGCGACCGAGAGCAGTTGCGTGCTGCTGTACCGACCGCCGCTGTCGCAGGTCGCGCATGCCCGGCTGGCGGTGCTGCGGCAGTGCCACGATGGTTTCGAAATCGCCCGCCGCGATCTGGAATTGCGCGGTCCCGGTGAAGTGCTCGGCACCCGCCAGACCGGCGAACAGACTCTGCGGGTCGCCGACCTGCTGCGCGATCAGGATTTGTTGAACGCGGTTCGCCATACCGCCGACGAGTTGCTGCGCGACCATCCCGAGACCGTGGAACCGTTGATCCGGCGCTGGATCGGCGGCGGCGCGCGCTACGGCGAGGTGTAGCCATGTACACAGCACGCTTCGGGTTGCGCGAGCCGCCGTTCGCGATCACCCCCGACCCGGCCTATGTCTACCCGAGCCGCCATCATCAGGAAGCGCTGGCGCACCTGTTGTACGGCGCCAGCGAGAACGGCGGCTTCGTGCAATTGACCGGCGAGGTCGGCGCCGGCAAGACCACCCTGATCCGAACTCTGCTGGAACAAAAGCTGGAAAACGTGGATATCGCGCTGTGCCTCAATCCGCGGCTGACGGTCGGGGAGTTGCTGGCGACCGTCTGCGATGAGTTGGGCGTGCTCTATCCGCGCGGGGAGTCCACCCTCAAGCCCTTGCTGGATGCCTTGAACGCGCACCTGCTCCAGGCCCACGCCGCCGGTCGGCGCACGGTGCTGATCATCGACGAGGCGCAAAATCTCAGCCGGGAGGTGCTGGAGCAAATCCGGCTGTTGACCAACCTGGAAACCACCAAACACAAGCTGTTGCGGATCATTCTGGTCGGCCAGCCGGAATTGCGGCACTTGCTGGCGCGATCTGATTTGCGGCAATTGGCCCAGCGCATCACCGCCCGCTATCATCTGCCGCCGCTGGACCGGCGGGAAACCGCCGCTTACATTCTTCATCGGCTGCGCATCGCCGGTGGAGGCGATGTGTTCACCGGCGGCGCGTTGCGGACGATCTACCGTCGTTCTGGCGGTATTCCCCGCTTGATCAACGTCATCTGTGACCGCGCGCTGCTCGGCGCCTATAGCCAGGGGGCGCGGAGCGTGACCGCCCGCCTCGCGCGTCAGGCGGCGCGAGAGGTCTTGCGCGGCGGTGCGGTGGGTCGGGCCTTTCGTCTCTGGCCGGCGCTGGCGATCGGGCTCGCCGGGCTGGCCATAATCGGCATCGGGCTGTGGCTGCCGCAAGCCACCGACCCGGTGTCACCGGTCAGTTCAGGTTCTGCGACAAAGGCCGACGTCACCGCCGTTGCCGCATCGCCCGAACCCGCCGATTCCTCCTTGGATTGGCCGGCTCTGCTGAGGCAGGCGAGCGATGTGGAAATCCAGCGGCGCTTGCTGGCGGTTTGGGGCATCGCGGCGGTGGTGGAGGCGGATGACCGCGCGCCGTTCTGTGATCGAGTTAAGGCTCATGGACTGCGTTGTCTTGCCGGGCGCGGCGATTGGGAAAGCCTGCGCCGGTACGACCGACCCGCCCTGCTGCGGTTACGGGCACCGGACGGCGCGGCCGGCCAGGCGTTGTTGCGGGCGCTGACCGAAGAGGGCGCGACGCTGGAGATCGCTGGCCAGACGGTAGCTGTGTCGCTCGCGCAACTGACGCCGCTGTGGACCCGGAATTATCTGTTGTTGTGGCGAGCGCCGATCGACCAGCGGGTGCTCGGTCCCGGCGCGACCGGCGCGGAAGTGCTGTGGCTGCGCCAGCGGCTGGCCTTGGGGACCGGAGAGCCGCTCTCCGAACCCGTGTCCGAGGTATTCGATGCCGCGCTGGCCGCCCAGGTGCGCGATTTTCAGCGCGCGCGCGGCTTGCAACCCGATGGACTGGCGGGGCCGCGCACCCTGGTGTTATTGAACGGCCTCGCGTCGGAACCGGATACCCCGGTGTTGCGCGCGAAGACGGGAGAAGATTGAGGTGTCCTATATTCTCGACGCCCTGCGCAAGGCGGAACGCGAACGCCATCTCGGCCAGCCACCGACTCTGGCCACTCTGCCGCCGCCAGCCGAGACCGGCCGTCGGCGACTCTGGCTGTGGCCGAGCGTGGGGTTGGGTTTGGGACTCAATGCCGTGGTATTGGCGCTGTTTCTGAATCGCCCGCCGTCGGTCGCCGATCCGACCCCCTCTTCTCCAGCGCCCGAATCCCCGGTCGTGATATTACCGGTTGCGCCTGCACCGACCCTTCCTCGCGAGCGCTCGGCGAGTTCAACCGCCGCTTCGCTAACGCCGGTCATCCCCGCGCCTGTTTCACCATCGCCGGCTCCGCGACCCGCCCCCGCGAGCGCCGCCGCGCCGAAACCGCCGCTACTGGATACCCTCTCCGCGAGCGCCCGCCGCGACCTTCCGGCGCTGCATCTCGATATCCACATCTACAGCCCCGACGCCGGGCGTCGGTTCGTGGTCATCAACGGCCGGCGCTATCGGGAAGGCGATTCGCTGGAGGAGGGACCGGTTCTGGAAGCCGTAATCGCCGACGGCGCGATCTTGCGCCAAGGCGGCCAGCGCTTCCGGCTACTGGTGCGTCGTTAATCTTACTCTCTGCGAATGGTTTTCCCATCGAGATTACGGGTCGCCTGCGCAGCCCCATCCGCCGCCGCCCGGGGTTTCGATGACGAACGCATCCCCGGCGTGCATCTCCACCTGCGCGGCGCCCGGCAATTCCTCGATCCGCCCATCCCGCCGTTCCACGGCGTTGCGCCCGACCCGCGCCGGTTGGCCGCCGTGCAGGCCATACGGCGGCACGTGGCGATGGCCGGAGAGAATGGCGGCGGTCATCGGCTCCAGGAAGCGAATCCGCCGGATGACCCCATCGCCGCCGCGCCAGCGCCCCGCGCCGCCGCTGCCTTCGCGGATGCGGAAGTCCTCCACCTGCACCGGAAACCGCCATTCCAGCACCTCGGGATCGGTCAGCCGGGAATTGGTCATGTGGGTGTGGACCGCCGACGCGCCGTCGAAGCCCGGTCCCGCGCCGGCGCCGCCGCAGATCGTCTCATAATACTGATGGCGCTCGTTGCCGAAGGTGAAGTTGTTCATCGTCCCCTGCGCGGCGGCCATCACCCCCAGCGCGCCGTATAGCGCATCGACCACGCACTGTGAAGTTTCCACATTGCCCGCCACCACCGCCGCCGGCGGGCGGGGATCGAGCAGGCAGCCTTCCGGGATGACGAGATCCAGCGGGCGCAGACAGCCGGCATTGAGCGGAATGTCGTCGTCCACCAGGGTCCGGAACACGTACAGTACCGCCGCCAGGCACACGGCGCGGGGCGCGTTGAAGTTGCTGGGCTGTTGCGGCGAAGTTCCGGTGAAGTCGATTTTGGCCGACCGGCGCGCCCGGTCCAGGGTGATGGCGACCCGGATCACCGCGCCGTCATCCATGGCGTAGGCGAACGCGCCGTCCCGCAGCCCGTCCAATGCTCGCCGCACCTGCTCGGCGGCGTTGTCCTGGACGTGGCCCATATAGGCGTTGACCACCTCCAGCCCGAAGTGGGCCACCATCCGCCGCAGTTCCCGAACGCCTTGTTCGTTGGCGGCGATCTGGGCCTGCAAATCCGCGAGGTTTTGGCGCGGGTTGCGCGCCGGCCACGGGCCAGCCGCGAGTCGTTCCAGCAATTCCCGTTCGCGAAACCGGCCGCCGCCGACCAGAAGAAAATGGTCCAGCAGGATGCCTTCCTGATCGATTGTCACGCTGTCGGGCGGCATGGAGCCAGGAGTGATGCCGCCGAGGTCGGCGTGATGGCCGCGCGAGGCCACGTAGAACCGCACCTCTTGCTCGGCTTCGTCGAACACCGGCGTAATGGCCGTGATGTCCGGCAGATGCGTCCCGCCGCGGTAGGGCGCGTTGGTCGCGTAGACGTCGCTGGGTTGAAAGCGGCCACCGCTGGCCTGGATCACCGCCCGCACGGCTTCGCCCATCGAGCCGAGATGTACGGGGATATGCGGCGCGTTGGCGATCAACTGGCCGTCCCGGTCGAACAGTGCGCAGGAAAAATCCAGCCGTTCCTTGATGTTGACCGAGTGCGCGGTGTTGGCCAGGGTCACCCCCATCTGTTCGGCGATGGCCATGAACAGGTTATTGAAGACTTCCAGCAGGATGGGGTCCACGGCCGTGCCGACCGCGATCCGTTGCGGGCGCGGTTCGTGGCGAGTCAGCACCAGATCGGCGCGCGCCGTGACCTCGGCCCGCCAGCCCGGCGCGATCCAGGTCGTCGCGCCGGCTTCGCTGAGAATCGCTGGACCTGTAATGCGGTCGCCAGGCCGCAAGGTCTCGCGCTGATAGAGCGGGGTGGGATGGTCGGCGCCGGCGATGTGGAGATTCACGGTCGCGGTGGAGGGGGGAACGGGGCGGGCGTTCTCATCGACCCTCACCCCCAGCCCCTCTCCCGCCGGCGGGAGAGGGGAGTCGCTATTGCCGATGATCTCGACCGTCGCGGCTTCCACGATCAATGCCTTGTCGGGCAGGATGAAACCGTAGCGCTGGCGGTGCGCGGTTTCAAAGCGGGGTTGCAGCTCGGTCAAATCATCAGCGGCCACGTTCAGGGCGGTATCGCTGCCGGCGTAACGCAACCGGACGGCGCGGACCGCGTCGATCCGAACGCAGTGCAGATCCTGGTCCTCCATCTCCGCCCGTCCGCTCCGTTCCAGTTCGGCGAACGTGCGTTCCAACGTCGGGCGCAAGGCGGTGGCCAACGGCGCTTCGAGCGCCTGTTCCTTCAGCAACCGGGCGTCGGCCAGGCCCATGCCGTAAGCGGACAAGACTCCGGCCAGAGGGTGGATGAAAATGGTGGACATCCCCAGTGCGTCGGCCACCGCGCAGGCGTGCTGGCCCCCAGCGCCGCCAAAGCAGCACAGGGTGTATTCGGTCGCGTCGTAGCCGCGCTGGGTCGAAATCTGTTTGATCGCGTTCGCCATGTTCTCGACCGCGATTTTCAGAAAACCCTCGGCCAGTTCCGCCAACGTGAACGCCTTGCCGGTGGCGGACTGGACTTCGGCGGCGAGCGCCGCGAACCGCTGGCCGACGATTTCCCGATCCAGCGGTTGATCCTGGCGGGGGCCGAACACGCGAGGAAAGAACGCCGGCTGAATCCGCCCGAGCAGCACGTTGCAATCGGTCACGGTTAACGGCCCGCCGCGCCGGTAACCAGCCGGTCCCGGATCAGCGCCGGCCGATTCCGGCCCGACCCGCAGCCGGCTGCCATC
>JAWOHQ010000225.1:0-6217 GCA_046485105.1 Candidatus Competibacteraceae bacterium
ATTGAATGGGCTTTTCCCGAGCCAACGCATTCACAGGAGGCGTTGATCTGGGAACAAACCCGGTCCGGTGATTATTGGGAGCGGCATGGAATGCCGAATCCTGCAAGGAATCCACCAGGATTTATACACTTAACATCTGGAAAATTAAAAGAAAAACCAGTCATGGTTCCGTGGCGAACCGTCAGGGACGCGCTCTCCGATCTTCCCGATCCGGAACGGAATCCACTCGCCGCAACGGAATATCCAAATCACCGCTTTCAGGGTGGCGCGCGGAGCTATCCCGGTCATACGGGTAGCCCGCTCGACGAACCGGCGAAGACGCTCAAGGCCGGCGTTCACGGTGTTCCCGGCGGGGAAAACATGCTGCTCAGACCGGACGGTTCCGTGCGCTATCTGACCGTGCGGGAAAGCGCCCGTCTCCAGATGTTTCCCGATCATTTTTTCTTTCATGGCTCCTGGACGGAAACGATGCGGCAGCTTGGGAACGCCGTGCCGGTCGGTTTGGCCGAGCTTCTGGCAAGCCATGTTCGAAAGCACTTGGAGCGGTCGCCGTGACCACCAGCGCAACGCCCTACAACCCGTTGGATAAAATGAATCTCGGCAAGAGCGTTTCTGGAGCGTTGCTGGATCAAGCCGTGGTCGTGCTGTCCGATACCACCGAACTTCGGGGAGCTGGAGTTTACGCGATTTACTACACGGGTTCGTTTCCAGCCTACCAGCCCATGGCGGTTCAAAACTGGAACAACGAATTCCGTCAACCTATCTACGTTGGTAAAGCCATACCCAAGGGAGGCAGGAAAGGCGGCATCGCCACCGACATGAGCAAAGGAACCGCTCTGTGGGATCGTCTCCGACAGCATGCTACTTCCATCGAACAGGCTACGAACCTCGAATTGGGAGAATTTTACTACCGCTGTCTGGTGGTGGACGACATTTGGATTCCCCTGGGCGAAAACATGCTGATCGAAACCTTCCGGCCAGTCTGGAATATTGTGATCGACGGTTTCGGCAACAAGGACCCCGGCAATCGTCGGGCGACGCAGCACCGCTCGCCCTGGGATGTCCTGCACCCCGGCAGGGCCTTCGCGGAGAAGTTGGCCCATGGGGGGATCACTCCGGAAGACCTCGTCCTCAAGCTCGAGAAATTTTTCGCCGGACAACCCGTCTCCCTGGTTTCGGATCAAGGCGATGAGGAGGGAGATGACTGAAATTCTTCTCAATTCAGCAAAGAACTCAATTCCAGCAAACCCACAGCGACCGACCATGCCCCATCCCCTCAAACCCGAATCCCCCACCACCCCCTCTCCAAACTCCATACCGGACCACCGGCTGTTCGTGCTCGACACTAACGTCCTGATGCACGATCCGACCGCTCTGTTCCGCTTCCAGGAACACGATCTCTTCCTGCCGATGATGGTGCTGGAGGAACTGGATCACGCCAAAAAAGGCGTTTCCGAAGTCGCCCGCAACGTCCGCCAGGTCAGCCGTTTCCTGGACGACTTGATCGCCGGGGCCAGCAAGGAGGAAATCGACCGGGGGCTGCCGCTGCCAGGCCCGTCCGGCCCAAGCGGCGAATCCAGCAGCGGCCGGCTGTATTTCCAGACCCAGCCCAGCCGGCTGAATCCGTCGGTGCCCCTGCCTGGCAACACCCCGGACCACGATATCCTGGGCATGGCGCTGACCTTGCAACAGGACCATCCAAGCTGTCAGGTCACCCTGGTCTCGAAGGACATCAACCTGCGGATCAAGGCCGCCATCCTCGGCATTCACGCCGAGGACTACTACAACGACCAAACTCTCGACGACGTCAAACTGCTGTATGAAGGCGCGCGGGATCTGCCGGCGGACTTCTGGGACACTCACGGCAAGGAACTGGATTCCTGGCAGGACAGCGGCCGGACCTTCTACCGGGTCCATGGCCCGGATATAGCGAACTGGTATCCCAACCAGGGGCTGTTCCAGACCGACGGCGAGGTCGCCTTCATCGTCCGCCAGTTGCGCGACACGCAGGCGGTGATCGAAATCCTCAAGGACCACACCACCCCTAACCATGCGGTCTGGGGCATCGTCGCCCGCAACCGCGAGCAGAATTTCGCCCTCAATCTGCTGCTGGACCCCGAGATCGACTTCGTCTCCCTGCTGGGCGCGGCTGGCACCGGGAAAACCCTGTTGGCGCTGGCCGCCGGCCTGGCGCAAACCCTGGACACCAAGCGGTTCCGGGAAATCATCATGACCCGGGTCACCGTGCCGGTCGGTGAGGATATCGGCTTCCTGCCCGGCACCGAGGAGGAGAAAATGACGCCGTGGATGGGCGCGCTGATGGACAATCTGGAAGTCCTCGCCCCGCAAGAAGGGGGGGAATGGGGCCGCGCCGCCACCGCCGATCTGCTCAGCAGCCGAATCAAGATCCGTTCCCTCAATTTCATGCGCGGCCGTACCTTTCAGAACAAATACCTGATTATCGACGAGGCGCAGAACCTGACCGCCAAGCAGATGAAGACCCTGATCACCCGCGCCGGCCCCGGCACCAAGGTCATTTGCCTGGGCAACATCGCCCAAATCGACACCCCCTATCTGTCCGAAACCACCTCCGGCCTGACCTACGTGGTGGACCGCTTCAAGGACTGGCCGCATGGCGGGCACGTCACCCTGCGGCGTGGCGAGCGCTCGCGGCTGGCGGAATTCGCTTCGGAACGCCTGTAGCGCTCAACCCGCGTCGGTCATGCTGTGCGGCTTCACGATTCCGCCGCCAGCACCGGCCGCGGCCACGCCTTGAGAATGGACTGCACCACGGTCGCCAGCGGGATGGCGAAAAATACCCCCCAGAATCCCCACAGGCCGCCGAACACCAGCACCGCCGTGATGATCGCGATGGGGTGCAGATCCACCACCTCGGAAAATAGCACCGGCACCAGCACGTTGCCGTCCAACCCCTGGATAATCAGATAAACGCCCATCAACCACAGGAATTCCGAACTCCAGCCCCACTGGAAAAACGCCACCAGCGCCACCGGCACGGTCACCACCACCGCCCCAATATAGGGCACGATCACCGACAGTCCGACCATCATGGCCAGCAGCATGGCGAACTGGAGCCCCATCAGCGAAAACGCTATGAAGGACGCCGCCCAGACGATCAGGATTTCCAGGAACTTGCCGCGCACGTAGTTGCCCATTTGCCGATCCACCTCCCGCCACACCTGCTGCGCCAGGCTATGGTCGTGCGGCATAAACCCGTGCAACCAACTCAGAATCAGCTCCTTGTCCTTCAAAAAAAAGAACACCAGCAGTGGCACCAGAACCAGATAAATGGTGATGGTGATGATGCCGATGCCGGCCGCCAGCGACCAGGCCAAGGCATTCTGACCGATATTGAGCACTTCGGCGCGAAGGGTGTTGATCGTGCTCAACACCTGAGCCTCGGTGACCAGTTCCGGATACATTTCTGGCAGGCTGAGCAGCAGCTGCTGACCTGTGACGATCATGACGGGCAATTGCTGCACCAACTGGGTCAATTGCCGGGAAACCAGCGGCAACAACCCAAACAGCAGGATCAACACAAAAGCAATGAACAGCACGAACACCACGCTCGTCGCCAACAACCGCGGCAACCGCAGGTAGCGTTGCAGGATCTGCACGATGCCTTCCAACAGGTAAGCGATCACGATGCTGGCCAGCACCGGGGCCAGGTCCTTGCCCATGATCAGGATGACGCTGGCGCCCAGCACCAGCACGACGGTCAGAATGACCGCCTGGGGATCGTTGAAAAACCGCTGAAACCAGTCGCTAATAATCTTCATGAGGTGCCTTGGCGGATCGCCCGTTCGCGATGCGCGCGATGTTAGCAATAAAGCGGATCGGGTCCCAACCATCGCTTGATCGGCGCCTGAACCGTTATCGTCAGGCGTGGTCTATCAACGGTCGGAGCTTGCGCCCTGAGCCGACGCGGACCGCAAAATCGCAGCCCCGGACCACGCGGCTTCGCGGCGCCGCCTAATTAATTCCCGACGCTGTTCCCGGTCTCGATCCGTCGCTTGTGAAACTCTCTCCGACCCATGCCCGCGAGGCGTTGAGGTTGAAACCGCCTGCCACTTTCGCGCTCTCGGTGCAACGCACTAAACTAGTGCATAGGCGGTTCTGGATTGTTACCGCGGTAGCCGACCACCGACCCCGACCCAGAACCGACCGGCGGTCCACCGGGTGATTCAGGAGCGGTTCAGGCCATGGAAATATCGTTAATCCATTGATTCCAATTAGTTAGACCTAATACCCGCTCATGGGACGCATCGATGTGTTTTTCAAGGATCGGCCGTCGCTCTTAACCACAAAAAACCATAATGGTCCGTTAATTGCTTATCTTAACTTAAACGTGTCCACGGGGGATCCCACCGCGGCTAGCCGCCATGAGGATGTTCGCCGAGCCCCACCGGGCTCGGGACGGAAAGAGGCCGGCGGGTTCGGTGGGTCGAGACGGGACGCATGGATCGAATGGAGGATTTCCAGATGTTAACCCGACAGACTTGAATCGGAAGCCGTCACGCTTCCACGACTTTAGAGAGGTATGACCATGACCATTTTCAAGCGCTACTTGTCGCGCTACGAAGAGAGCCGCGAGGAAACCCTATCGCTCCAGGAGTATCTGGATCTGTGCAAACAGGATTCTGGTGCCTACGCCAGCGCCGCCGAGCGACTACTGATGGCCATCGGCGAGCCGGAAATGCTGGACACTCGTAACGATCAGCGGCTGTCGCGGATCTTCCAGAACAAGGTCCTCAAAATCTATCCCGCCTTCCAGGAATTCTACGGGATGGAAGACGCCATCGAACAGATCGTCTCCTACCTCAAGCACGCTGCCCAAGGTCTGGAGGAAAAGAAACAGATCCTCTATCTGCTCGGGCCGGTGGGCGGCGGCAAATCGTCGCTGGCCGAGCGGCTCAAGCTGTTGATGGAGCGGGTGTCGTTCTACGCCATCGAAGGCTCGCCGGTGTTCGAATCCCCACTGGGGCTGTTCAACCCCGACGAGGATGGGCAGATCCTCGAAGACGACTACGGCATTCCGCGCCGTTACCTGAACCACATCATGTCGCCGTGGGCGGCCAAGCGCCTGCGCGAATTCAACGGCGACATCACCCAGTTTCGAGTGGTCAAGCTGCGCCCGTCGGTGCTGCACCAGGTCGCCGTGGCCAAGACCGAGCCGGGCGACGAGAACAACCAGGATATCTCCTCGCTGGTCGGCAAGGTGGACATCCGCAAGCTGGAACATCTCGCCCAGAACGACCCGGACGCCTACAGCTTCTCCGGCGCCCTGTGCCGCGCCAACCGCGGCTTGATGGAATTCGTCGAGATGTTCAAGGCGCCGATCAAGGTGCTGCATCCGCTGCTGACCGCCACCCAGGAAGGCAACTACAACAGCACCGAGGGTTTGTCGGCCATCCCGTTTGAAGGGATCATTCTGGCCCACTCCAACGAGTCGGAATGGCAATCGTTCAAGAACAACAAGAACAACGAAGCCTTCCTCGACCGGGTCTACATCGTCAAGGTGCCCTACTGCCTGCGGGTCTCCGACGAGGTGAAGATTTACCAGAAGCTGCTGACCCACAGCTCGCTGGCCGCCGCGCCCTGCGCGCCTGGCACTCTGGAAATGCTGGCGCAATTCTCGGTGCTGACCCGGATCAAGGAACCGGAAAACTCCAGCATCTTTTCCAAGATGCGGGTTTACGACGGCGAAAACCTCAAGGATACCGATCCCAAGGCCAAGTCGATGCAGGAGTATCGCGACTACGCCGGGGTGGATGAAGGCATGACCGGCATTTCGACCCGCTTTGCCTTTAAGATCCTCAGCCAGGTGTTCAACTTCGACCATACCGAAGTGGCGGCCAACCCGGTGCATCTGCTCTACATCCTGGAGCGGCAGATCGAACGCGAGCAGTTCACCCCGGAGGTCGAGAAAAAATATCTGTCTTACCTGAAGGGCGCCGGGCGCTGGTGCCGATGAGCGAGACGGCGGCCGGGCTGATCGAGGCGGCCGAGCCGGGCTTGCTGGCGCATCGCATGGGCCAGCCGATCACGTTGACGTGGATCAACGCCAAGCTCGAGGAGGCGGCCACGAGGGCCGGCATCGAGGGCCAGGTGACGGGGATGACGTTCCGGCGCACGATGGCCCGCGAGTTGCGGCGTCGCGGCGTCGAGAGCTGGGCCGTGGCCGGCATCATGGGCC
>JAWOHQ010000258.1:0-3489 GCA_046485105.1 Candidatus Competibacteraceae bacterium
TCCACCCCCGGTTCATCTGCAACCGTGGTATACGGACCGACGCGCGCCGCTGCCAGCACCGCGCGGATCTCCGCGCCGCTGGCCGGACGCACGGCGGGGTCGCGGGCCAGCAATCGGACGATCAGTTCGGTCAGGAGAACCGCCGCTCCGCTCCGAGCCTGTTCCGGTAGCGCCGGGACGGTCCAGAATTCAATGGACCACCGCAGCAGTTCCCGTTCTTCCTCGTCGAGGCCTCCCAACTGCCCGCCATGGCAAGCGGCGCCTTCCTGGCCGTGCAGCGCCAGCAACTGGCCGAGCCGGCGCTGAGCCGCGGTCGTCGGTCGGTCGGCGAGCAGGGCGAACAGCAGCAGACCCAGCGCGTAATAATCGGCGCGGTAATCGATCGCGTATTCGCTGCCCTCCGCGCCTCGACGCACCGGCAAGACCTGTTCCGGAGCCATGGTGGAGGGCGTGCCGACGAACGAGCAGGTGTTGTCCCCGTCCACGCGACTGAGCGAGCCAAAATCGGCGAGCTTGAGCCGCGAGCCGCCCTCGTCGACCAGGATATTGCTGAATTTCAGGTCGCGGTAGACGAAGCCGGCGCGGTGGATCGCCTCCAGACCGTCCAGAATTTGCCCGGCCCAGTCGATGACCCGTTCCAGTTCCGGGGGCAGTTCGCTTTCCCGGCGCTGTTGCGCCAGCCACTGGCCGAGATTGGCGTGCAGGCGCTCCATGACCAGGACGGGTTGACCGTTCGCTTGGCCGTGATCGAGTAGCGTGACGATGTGGCGGGATTGGTCGGCGTCGAGGCGGGCCAGGAACGCGATCTCCCGCTCCAGGTGCGCGCGCCAGTGGCCGTGCAGGGCGGGGTCGGCCCGGGACATGGCTTCGGCGTTGATAAATTTGAGGGCGACACCGCGTCCGGTCGGGTCGGTGGCCGCCCAGACTTCGCCGTAACTGCCCGCGCTGGTCGAAAGCAGGGAACCCAGCCGATAACTCCGACCGTTGAGCACGATCCGTTCGCCGCTTTGCATGGGGTTCTCCGCTCTGACTATTCTCGGAACAGGACAGGAATCCAGTAAACTCAACCCTCGGCGCTGGGTCAAGAGTTTCCGCCAGCAGCCCATTATCGAACGTGCAATGTTTACCGGACCTGAATAGGCGGCTCCCGAAGGCCTGGGATGCTGGTCCGGCCAGGAGTAACGCGATGATAAGCCATCCTGATGCGTTGATCGCATCCGATTACGTGATTTGCGCGACCTTGCGTAAGGTTCCGGACGTGTTCAACGCCGAATTGCTTTGGGAACAGCGGGTTCGAGGGGGACCGGAGGGTATGTTTCTGCTGGAAGCATTGAAACGTCATCCGCGCTCCCCGCGGCGGCCCCCACATCAGGAGCTTCGTTATCACCATGTCATCGTCCGGATTCCGGAGCGCGATTATGTTCGCGACGACCGGCTGGAGGAAGGTTTCAGCCGCCAGGCCCTGTTGCGGGAACTCCAACGGCTGCACCAGCGGGAACTGGGGTCTTTTCTCCCGGAACACGCCGCGATCCGCTACCGGGTGGAGCCGGACCCCGTGCTGCGGTCGGGCGAGGCGCGGTTTCTATTTGGGCGGGCCATCTATCTGCCGGCCGATGACGAAGCGCCGATCTTCTGGATGCAGGCGACCTCGGAGGGGCAGGAGGACTGGTGGGAGGTGGGGTCGATCTATCCCGGCCAGCGCTTGACCCTGTTGAACGGGGATCGCCGGGCCAGCAGTATCGCGGTATCGGCTTGGCCGTTTTTGAGTGGTGAATCAGTGCTGTTGATCTTGCGGCCCGGGACTCCGGCCTTGGTGGATGTGGTGGCGGAGCCGCCGGGCTCTCTGAACCTGACCGATGAGGGCGACCAGGTATTCGCGGTACGCGATCGACGCGGTCGTGGGTTGCGGCTGCGGGTCGCGCTGGCGGCTACCAGTGAAGCGGCGGTGACGCCCGCGGCGGCGACGGGGCAATCGACGGCGGCGGCGGTCGCGCCAGAATCCCGGTTGGCAAGCGATGCCGGGGTCGTGAAGCCGGACGCCGTCGTTTCGGAATCGGCGGCGGAGCCCGCTCTTGCGGACCCGGATCAGACCTGTCCCCTCGTCGATCCCTGGGGACGACGCGAGCCGGTCTTGGGGTTTGCCTTCGATTTCGATCCAACGCCCGCGCCGGTCGACCCGGCGCCGGACCGGCCGACACCGTCCCCGATCCCGACCTTCGTGGAACCACCGACGCCCGCGCCGGTCGGCCTGGATCAATACACTTGGATTCCCCAACGGCCAGCCGTCTACTTGCGAGTGATGGGGGTCGCTCTGCAACGGTTGTCGACCTATGCGACGGTGGGAATCAGCGACTGGCGGATCAGTTTCAATCGCGCCGGCGGCCTGGTCCTGGAAGCGCATCCCGAGGCTGTCGCCTGGCTGCGCGTCGACAGCGCTGATCGGGTGTTCGGCGAGGTGGTGGGTCATTCGGCGCGATTGGATTTGCCGGGGGTGTGGCGGCCATTTCCGGAGCTTGAAATGAAACTCCATGCCGCGGCCCCGCCGATGACAATGCATTATCTGGGCTGGGTGCGGCTACCGGCGCCACTGGCGTTGCCGGCGCCGCGCGAGCGGGCGGTGAGTTTCGGGCGGGGCTCGGAAGCGGACATCGCCCCACGGTTGCTGTCCGACCCGCGTTCGCTGCGCTGGGACGGGGGTCCAGCCCGCTCGGATGGGATCAATGCCGAGTATCTGGGGCTTTCGCGCCGTCACTTGAGCGTGCAGGCCCGCCGCGACGACTGGTGGGTGCAACTGGAAAGCCAGAACATGCCGGTCTATCGGCTGGCGTCGTCGGGCGAGTTGCTGGATGTGCTGGAACCGGGAGTCAATACCACGACCGCCGCCAAGCCGGGCGAGTTGTTGGTGGCGGGAGGCTACGTGTTGGAACTGGGCGAGATCGAGTGAGGGCTGGTGGATGGAGTCGGTTGTGAGTTGGGCCTGTGTTGATCTCGGCTCAGGTTGGAACTAATGAACCCGTTTCGCTGAAGCGGGTAGATCGGCCTCGATCGCCGCCTGCAAACTCCGTCCCTGTTCCGAGTACAGCAGCCGGCCCGGATGCAACACCCGCCGCTCGGCGCCCTGATCGGCGCACCGCTGGACCCATTGGTCGATGATGACTTGCAGGCCCCGCGGGTGCAGTGGGTAATGATGTTCCAGGCGCGCCAGTTGGCCGTCGGCGTCCAGCGTGGTGACCGTGTAGGCCAGCGTGCCCAGCTCCGGAGTGGCCTGATCGGTCATGAGCGCCTGCCGCTCCGGATTCTCGCTGTCGTTATGAAAGATGCGCTCGACCAGATAATCCCCCGACAGGCAAGGGATTCTCCGGAACGCCATCAGGGCCGCCGCGCCAGCGGCGCTCGCCAGCGTCTCCTCCAGTTCCGGGTTGGCCAACACCGGTCGCACGTGGAGTCCATAAGCTTCCAGAGCCAGTGAGTATTGCCGCTGGGCGCGGG
>JAWOHQ010000361.1:0-2645 GCA_046485105.1 Candidatus Competibacteraceae bacterium
GGATCGAGGGCGGAGAACGCTTCGTCCATCAGCAGGATGTCGGGGTCGTTGGCCAAGGCCCGAGCCAGTCCCACCCGCTGCTTCATGCCGCCCGAGAGTTCGTCCGGATAGCTTTCGGCATAGGCTTTCAAACCCACCTGATCCAGCGCCGCCAGGGCGCGTTCGTAACGGGTCGCGCGCGGAATCGCGGACAGTTCCAGACCGAAGGCGGCGTTGTCGATGATGTTGAGGTGGGGCATCAGCGCGAAGGACTGAAACACCATGCTCATCTTGCGTCGCCGCAGGTTACGCAATCCTTCGGCGGGTAGCGTGGCGATGTCTTCATCGTCCACCAGGATCTGTCCCGAAGTGGGCTCGATCAAGCGGTTCAGCAACCGCACCAAAGTGGATTTGCCGGAGCCGGACAGGCCCATGATGACGAAGATTTCCCCGTCATGAATATCGAAGCTGGCGTTCGTGACGCCGACGCTCTGCCCGGTGCGCTCGAAGATTTCCGCCTTATCCACGCCCTGTTCCAGCAGCGGCATGGCGAGTTCGGGACGATCTCCAAAGATTTTGAAAAGCTTTCTGATGGCGATTTTGACGTTCATGCGGGAGATTCGGATCGCGATGGTGTTGGAACAATGACATCATTGTCAGCGATGCCGCAAAGAGCACTCGAGCGGGGTGAGGAGCGGTGGCTCATCGGCATCCGGATCAACCGGGCCAGACCGAATCAATGCAAGATTCAAGCGGTGTAAGATCGGCATCGGGGTTCGAAAATGCATTTTTTGTCACTTAAAAATGACGTGTTTGGTTAGCTTTTTACAACGCTCGGAAGCACCATGCAAGCCAATATTACTGAAGCAGCGAATTTTTTAACTTTATCCTTTTTATTTTAAACAAGTTTTTTGAGCCCACCGCATCGACCCGACTGCGAGAACGCTCGCCACCGAGATCGCCGCTTCAGCGGACGATAAAGGTTTCAAACCATTCGGCGTTTCTTAGTTCTACTTTGTCAGATTTACGCACTTGAATTTTATCAAGAAATAAAGATAGTCTACCCTGGATCAGCAGACAAGGTTTGATGAGGTGACGTATGCAAGAGGTACGGTCGGAAGCGTTAAAAAAACTCGCCGGCTGACGCCGAGGTGGGGTTGCTGGCCGGAATTGGTCAGCGGTTCCTGAACTTCTGCGACCGCTTCGGCGATCACTTCCGCCAACGCACGCGGACCGTCGAGACCTCGGTTCGACACTACGTGCGCGGCTTGCTCCAGGCGGAAACCAAGAACATGGAACGGATGGAAGAGGCGATTCCCGAGGCGGACCATCAAGCCTTGCACCACATGCTGAGCGAATCGGCCTGGTCCGAGCGGGCGGTGCTGGATCAGGTGGCCCAGGACGCCCACCGGCTGTTGGGAGGACATCCCGACAGCGCCTTGCTGATCGATGAAAGCGGCATCCCCAAGAAGGGCAGCCGCTCGGTGGGGGTCGCCCGGCAGTGGTGCGGCCAGTTGGGCAAAGTCGAGAACTGCCAGGTGGGGGTGTTTGCCGCCCTGAGCCGGGGACCGGACGTCACCCTGATCGATGCCCGGTTGTTTTTGCCCGAGGCGTGGACGAACGACCCGGCGCGCTGCCAGGCGGCGGGCATTCCCAAGGCCCACCGCGGCTTCCAGCGCAAAGTCGACCTGGCCTTGGCGATGATCGCCCACGCCCGGCAACAGGGCGTCGGCTTTGCCTGGGTGGGTTTTGATGGCTTCTACGGCAGCGATCCGGCCTTCCTGCGCGCCCTCGACGCCGCCGGGGAGGTCTTCGTTGGGGACGTGCATCGGGATCAGCGGATTTACTTGGAAGATCCGCAGCCGATCATCCCACCGGCCCAAACGGCCCACGGTCGTCCTCCGACTCGCCTTCAGGCGCAAACCCCGGCGGTGCGGGTCGACCTCTGGGCCCAGCAGCAACCGGCCACCGCCTGGCAATCCGTCACCTTGCGCGACGGCACGAAAGGCCCGGTGCGGGTGGACATCCTGCATCGGCGGGTGTGGCTGTGGGATGGTCGAGAACCCCAGGCCCGGCCGTGGCATTTGATCGTGCGCCGAGAAATCGACGCGCCGACCGAAATCAAATACAGCCTGAGCAACGCTCCGGCCGACACGCCGGTCCCTCGGCTGGCCTTCATGCAAGGGCAGCGCTATTGGATCGAACGGGCCTTACAACAGGGCAAACAGGACGTTGGACTGGGCGACTACCAGGTCCGGGGCTGGCGGAGCTGGCACCATCACCTGACCCTGGTCATGATGGCGATGCTCTTCCTCCTGGAAGAGCGTCGGCTTCACCAGCAGACCCGACCGTTGTTGAGCGGTCGGGATCTCCGGGCGTTGTTGAACCACTTCTTGCCGCGGCGAGATACCACGCTCGAGGAGGTCCTCCGCCAGATGGAGGTCCGTCACCGCAAACGTCAAGCGGCTATCGATTCCGCCTATCGCCAACAGCAACTAAACGAATAGTGACAGGTGTTCTGACAAAGTAGAAGTAGTCGAGGCCTTGTTTCCCTTCTGTTCCAGATCCTTTCGTGGCCGAACGCCAATGTGGGTGTAGATCGAGAGAAGCTCCTTCCCGTGAGCGAGACCTGATTTCTGGGTACGCAGGCGGAATACGTTCTTGGT
>JAWOHQ010000383.1:0-4572 GCA_046485105.1 Candidatus Competibacteraceae bacterium
CCTCAGCCCAGAGGGCCGGTCAGTTCCGCGCGAACCCGGTCGCGCAGCCGGTCGATGGCTTTCATGGCTCCCGTTAAGTGTTCCTTGGCGCGTTTGGTGAGACTGTCCGGGTGGACGAAGTAGGTCACTTTTCGGCCGATCCGGAAATCGGCGATCTGTTGGCGCAACAGCAGATTGGCGATATGGACGAGCGCGCCCCGCAGTTCCTCACGCTGGTTGGCGTCGATCAAGCCCAGATCGTGCAAGGCGTCGACGCGGGCCAGGGTGCCGGTCTGTTCCACCCCTTCCCGCAGACTCAACAACCGCGCCCCTTCCACGAGGGGCAGCAGGGCGTGGTGCTTGAGGTTGAGCTGGCCCCGATAGTAGGGGTTTTCCTTCTCGGTGACAAAGCCGCCGAACAGGCCGAGGCCGACGTTGTGGTCGCTGGTTTCCTCGTACATCGCGCGCAGGAACGCCCGGTCCCGGCGCAGCATCGTCGTGACGTGGGCGCGCAGGGACCGGGCCAGTTCGCGATTTTGTCCCCACACGGGTTGGAAGTCGAAAAAAATATCGGAGAGCTGGATGGCGATCCGGTTGCGCTTGTACCCCCAGCCGTCGAGTTGGCGAAACCATTGCGACAAGGTTTTACGCCACATCGGATTGACCGCCATGCAGTAACCCCGGCACAGCGGCAAACCGACGGTATCGAGCGTGTTGACCAGCCGACTGGCCAATTCCATGAAGTAACCGTCGATGCGGTTGTGCTCCTCGTCGGGATAGTCGGCGATGATGAAGCCATTGTCCTGATCGGGGAAGATGAAGTTCTCGCCGCGGCCGCCCGAGCCCATGACGATGACCGAGAAGTCGACCGGCGGCGCGCCCCAGCCTTCGGCGTCGAGACCGGCGATGCACAGGTCGGTGACGCGGCGATAGATATCGTTGTTGATATGCGTCAGCAGCGCCTGGATTTCCGGGGCCGGCAGCCCGTCGTCCAGCAGTTCGGCGGCCAGTTCGACTTGCGCGGTCTTGACCTGGTGGAGTCCCTCCAATGTGCCTTCGTGGGTGATCAGGTCGATCTGTTGCACCATCTGTTCGGAAGCCGTCGCCAGGGCATCGTGCAGGTTGAGAATGCCGATCACAGCGCGATGTTCGTCCAGAACCGGTAAATGGCGCAGGTGATAACGCCGCATCCGGCCGATGGCGTGGTAGAGATATTCATCGGCGGGAATAGTCAGTACGCGCCGGGTCATCACGGTTTCAACGGGTGTTTCGGGAGGCATTTTGAAGGCGATGCGTCGGGCCACGTCCTGTTCGGTGACGATGCCCAGCAGATGGCCGCTCGGATCGGTGATGATGACGCTGGATGCGTTCGCGGCGGTCATGCGCTCGACGATCTCGGCGCAGGTCGCGCTCGCCGGGGCGGTCGGCGGGCAGTCGCGCATGAAATCGCGCACCAGCTTGTTGAAAATGGCCGTCTGGGATCGCACCCGTTACCTCATTGTGGCCCGATGCCCCCATGATACCGGGGCAAATACGCCGGATTTCAGGCGATGCTCGCGATCGACGCCGTGAACGCCGCGAACAGGGCGACGGCGACGGCGGTGCGCGCTGGGGTCAAGTCCTGGGTGACCCGCAACGCTTGGTAGAGTCCGGCGAGAAACAGCGCCACCCCGAAAGCGGCGAGCGGCAGGTACAACAACGGCATCGTCGTCGCGGTCGGAGTCTGGATCGTGGTCGAGGCGGTATTAAAGGCTAGCGCCGGCAGTGTCGGTAACGTTAAGGGTAGCAGGTAACCGGACGTGCGATAAAGCAAAGTCAGATAACCCGGTCCACCGACCGCCTTGGCCATCAGCCACGCCACCAGCGTGACGCCGAGATGAACCAGAACGGCGATGATGACGCCTATCAAGATGTTGCCGAGCGCCAGCACCCACAGCGGAATCGCGGCGGTCGGCACGCCTTGCAATTCGCCGCCGAGCGTGCGTTGGAGGAATGCGACCAGTACGCCGTAGACGATGCCGACCAGAAACAAAAAGGCGCTGATCCAGAGTGGGGCGCGCTGGTTTTCGCAGGCATGGCGGAACGCTTCGGGTCGGAGCAGGAAGAGGTCGATCAGTGGCATGGTGAAAAAAGCTGGGCTCATTGCGGGGAGCGACGACGCGGGCCATGCCCGCATCGTTGCAAAGGAATGATTTTCAGGGCGATGGCGGGAGACCCCAAGGGCCTCCCGCCTTATCTCCTGAAAAAGTTACTGCTGGCTCGGAGTAGCCTCGGTGGCTGTCTCAGCCGCCTCGGTGGCTGCCTCGGTGGCTGCCTCAGCCGCCTCGGTGGCCGCTTCGGTGGCTGTCTCAGCCGCTTCGGTGGCTGCCTCAGCCGCCTCGGTGGCCGCTTCGGTGGCTGTCGGAGCCGGAACCGCCGCCGGAGCCGGAACCGCCGCCGGAGCCGGAACCGCCGCCGGAGCCGCGGCGGCCGGAGCCTCTTCCTTCTTCGCAAAGGCCGGGTCGGGCATCGCCGACCAGATCATCATCGCCAGGGCGATGGCGGCCGTGACCAGGGCGAAGGTGTTGCTGCTGTAGCGCTTGGGATCGTAGTTCCGCCAGCCGTGAATGCGGTCGATTTCGCGCAGAATCTTCTCGTCCTTCTCGCCGCCGGTGAGCAGGCTGACGACCACGACGGTGAACCAGGCCGCCGACATGGTGAACAGACCGGTAACCAGATTGCCGACCGGACCGGCCTGAATGAACGGAATCCCGAACAATACGCCTTTGTTAAACCAAAGCACCCCAGAGAGGATGCCGCCGACCGCCAGACCGGCGATGGCGCCCGGCTTGTTCGCGCCCTTCCACCAGATACCGAGGATGAGTACCGGGGTGAAGGTCGAGGCGCCGACCACGAACGCCCAGATGACGCTGGTCAGGAGGAAGTCCGGTGGGTTGAGGGCCAGGCCGATAGTGGCCAGTCCGCCCAGCGCGGTGAAGATGTAACCCATTTTCACCCGGCTCTGGTCGGTGGCGTTTGGCTTGACGATCGAGTAGATATCGTTGCCCAGACCGGTGCCGATCACCATCAGCAAGCCGCCGATGGTCGACATGCCGGCCGCCAGCGCCCCGGCGACGGGCAACGCGGCGATCCAGCCCGGCGTGAAGGCTTGGCTCATGACCACGATCAGCAGATCCGCTTCCTTCGGCTGGATTTGCAAGCCCTGGGCATTCAAGACGTTCACCGTGTACAGCTTGGCGGCAAAACCAATCGCGAAGGTGGTGAAGAACACCAGACCGACGAAGAAGGCGCCCCACAGGGTCGACATCTTGGCGTTGCGGATCGAGGGCGCGGTGAAATAGCGCATCGCGATGTGCGGTAGGCCCATGGTGCCGCAGGCGATGGAGAAGAATACCCCGGTATAGAACTTGAAGCTCATCGGCACGGTGCCGTTCACGGTCAGGAACGGATCGAAGTAGGAGGCCATGGCCTCGTACATCTGCGGCACCAGGCTACCGTAGCCGAACGGCGGGAAGAAGCTGGCCGGCCCGGCGCCCATCTTCAGGAGAATAATCACCGTCGGCACGTACAGCGCGATCAACATGATGATCGCTTGCAGGGTCTGGTTGTAGGACAGCCCGTACATGCCGCCGATGGTGACATAGGCGGTGACCACCAAGCCGCCGATGATCAGACCGGTAGTGTAATCCAGATGGAACATCACCTGGAAGACGTTGCCGACCCCCTTCATCTGTCCGATCAGATAGAGTTGGGCCAGGAAGATCATGCACAACACGGCGACGATCTTGGCGGTGGTGCCAAAGCGCTCGCCGATGAATTGCATGCTGGTGTATTTGCCCCAGCGGCGCAGCGCCGGCGCCAGCGCGATCGAGATCAGCACGAACCCGCCAAGAAAACTCAGCACCAGGGCGACCACGTAGTACTGCATCCGCCACAGCAGGGCGGTGAAGCCCAGGAAGGTGGCGAGGCTCATGTAGTTGGAACTCATGGCCAGGCCATTCGAGAGGCCACCGAAGCTGCGGCCGGCGGCGAAATAGTCGTCGCTCGACGTCACGCGCCGTTTTGACAGCCAGCCCACGTACAGGAAGACGGCGATCATGGCGACGGTGTAAACGATGCCGAGCGTCGATACGGCCCGCGAAGGCTCGAAGGTGTAGTACTGCGTTTCCTGCGCGTAGGCGAGCACGGGCAGGAACAGAGCGACGAGCGCTAGAGATAAGGCTTTCATTGTTTCCCTCCCCGCACGTCGCCTTCGGCTTCCCCGCTCGAATCGCTAATCTCCTGGTCGACCTGTTCGCTCACCTGGATATAGATCCAGTAGACCGGCAGGAGCACCAGCCAGCCGATCACGATCGTCAGCCAATAATCAGCCGGAAAACCAAAAATCGTTACCTTGTTCAGGCCGGGGAACAGGAAATACATCGGATAGATATGGGTCATGAGCGTGATGACCACAAAAGCCACGATGGTTACCCGACACTGCTTTTTATAAGCAGCTTGCATTCGTTCGGCGTTGTTCATTACAACGATTCTCCTACCCTCAAAATGCTGGTTGGGCGCTTTACACGCAATGTCCGATGGCTTTCATCGGCG
>JAWOHQ010000414.1:0-5798 GCA_046485105.1 Candidatus Competibacteraceae bacterium
CGCCGACCGCGAGACGGCGCTCTACGGGCCGCTGATCGACGAGCGCGACCGCTATATGACGGCGCGGCTCCGCGAGGAGGCGCGGGAAAATGGCTATCGCCGGGTGCTGGCGGTGGTCGGCGCCGGGCACCTGAAGGGCATGGTCGCTAATCTGGAGCGCGGCGAGGGCTGCGCCGAGCCGCGCGCCACCCTGCGCGAACTGGAGCGGATCCCGCCGCCGGCACGCTGGCCGAAGGTGATCCCATGGCTGATCGTGGCGCTCGTGGTCGCCGGATTTGTGATTGGCTTTTCACGCAGCCCCGAACTGGGGGCCTTGCTGTTGTGGGACTGGATCCTGATCAACGGTGGCCTCTCGGCGCTCGGGGCGACGCTTGCCGGCGCGCACCCGCTCACCATCGGCGCGGCCTTTCTCGCGGCGCCGTGGACCTCGCTCAATCCGATGGTTGGGGCCGGCATGGTCGCCGGCGCCGTGGAGGTATGGTTGCGCCAACCGCGGGTGGAAGACTTCCACCGGCTGCGCGGCGACGTGGCTCACTGGCGCGGCTGGTGGAAAAACCGCGTCTCGCGCATTCTGTTGGTCTTTTTTCTCGCCGGGTTCGGTTCCTCGATTGGTACGTATCTGGCCGGCTTCCGCATCTACGACCGACTCTTGGGCGGGTGAGCCGGTCGTATGGTATGGCGGCCTTGGCCGGACCGCTGATCTTACCCGGACGCGGAATTTGTCGATACGAGCGGCCAGTCCTTCCCATCCTTTGCTAACATTAGTCTTGTGGTTGGATTTTCCCGAAGCCCTCCGGTCTCCTCCCGCCCGCGGGTTGGGGCCGGTCACCTCAAACCACCCGAATCAGGAGGAGTACCTCAAAATGAGTAAAGGCGCGGATATCAAGAAGGAAACCAAGAAGAAACCCACGAAGACCCTGAAGGAAAAAAAGGCCGAAAAAAAGGTTAAGAAAGAGAACAAGGGTTCCTGAAATCAACCAACTTAACCGTTCACTCTCCTCTCCCGCTGGCGGGAGAGGAGTTTGGAGGTAGACCATCGCATGAAGCCAAGCCTCCTGCCGTTGCTGTTGCTCCTGACTGCCTGTCAGGTTTTGGAGGACGCGGGCGACGCCCACGCCGACCGTCTTCCGAGGGGCGCCCCCCTCGACCTGCACCAGAACTTGACCGTTCCCCCCGACCAGGCGGGCGTGTTCATCCAAGGCACCCGCATCGGTAATCGGTACCGCTACGACGCCATCTGCCGGTTGGAAACCCGCACGGTCGCCGCGACGTTCCGAACCGTGACGGCCGACCGTTTCACCGTCGAGCGGGTTCGCCAGGAGTGGGAGCGCTTCTCCCAGCGAGAGAGCGGCCTGCGCCGGGTCGGCCTTTTCGACGGCGACGGGCCGGCCCTGCTGCGGTTCTCCACGATTCTGTACCTGCGTTCCGAACGGCAGCCGGACGTGTTCCGGCTGGTTTGCAGCCACCTGCAGGACAGCGCGCAACAGCCGCGCCATCTGACCGCCGCCGAAATCCGCACCGTTCTGGCGCCGGTGATGACCCTGCATTGAGAGGCGTTTTCGTACAGCCTCTGGCGATCTAAGCCATTGAAAAAAAACCCCCCACCCCAACCCTCCCCCGCAAGGGGGGAGGGGGTTTTTATACAGTCTCTTAGGTTGCGCAGCAGAGGCGCGCAACGCCACGGCGTTCCTCCGGGCGGACTTTTGGGCGATGCTCCGGCCCAGGATTTCATGGACCCGTCAGGCGCTCCAACCCTCGAACCCTGGGTGTCCGGCCAACGAGGTGGAAAGAACAATCGGTTGGTAAACCATATCAGGGAAACTCCATCCTTGCCGCTGAAAATACCGCGAGAGCGTTGCCATCGCCTCCGAGGATTTCGAGGTTCCCATCAACTCCGCGCGCAGCGCCTTCGACCCGGGAAATCCATCCACATAGGCTTTGAAATGCTTCTTGAGCAGACCGTGATTTTTCCTGGCTTGCCAAAAACCTTCCCATTGCGTGATGAGCCGCGCCAGCGCCTCCAGTTGCTCGGATTCGCCGCGTGCGGCGCGCCCCGCAAAAACCCACGGGTTCCCAAAAACCCCGCGCCCGATCATGACGCCATCCACACCGAATCGGCGGGCGAACTCCTCGCCCTGTTCCCGGCTTGCGACATCGCCGTTTCCGACGCACAAGACTCCGGCGTCCCGCGCCATGTTCGCCGCCAGGGCGATTTCATCCCAATGCGCCGGCGCGTCGGACAGTTCTTGGCGCGTGCGCCCATGAACCACCAGCACGTCGGGTTTCGCGGCCAACACGGCGCCGATCCACGACGCGGTTTCAATCGTGTGGTAACCGAGTCGGGTTTTGACAGTCAGCGGCAACCCGTCCAAACCGGCCTTGGCCGCCCGGATGAGAGTTTGCGCGCGGCTCGGATCCCGCATGAGGCTCGCGCCCGCGCCCTGTTTCTCCACCCTTCGATCGGGACAGCCCATATTGATATCCATGCCGTCAAAACCCCATTCGCGAAGTCGCCGCGCGCAGGCGAAAAAATCATCCGGTTCCGACCCAAAGACTTGCGCCACAATCGGTCGCTCTTGTTCCGAGTACCAAAGATGCGGCATGAGCGGCCGTCGGCGGTCGGGCGCGCGCAGCCCTTTGCAGGCCACGAACTCGGTATACAACACGTCCGGACGACTGTGACGCAACACGAAATGGCGAAACACGATGTCGGTGACATCCGCCATGGGCGCGAGAACAAAAAACGGTTTTCTGAGTTGTCGCCAGAAATGATTCATCGATGTGAAGTTCTCCCTCGGGGGCCGGGGCGCTTAGAATAACAAATCCGGTACAATCCAGAGGGAAACCCGCCATGCCCGACTCCCGCCGTCTGCTCTTCCGGTGGCTACCCTCGCTCTTGGCCGCGTTCCCCGGCCAGCCGAACCGATGCGAAACGGGCGCGCCCCCTGCGCTTCCGCCGCTTCGACAGCGACGTTCGAACGCAGGACGCCGCGCGGCGGCGCGAGTTCGGGCATGACCGCCCCGCCCGCGCCGGTCGATCGCGCCCGTTTCGCCCGCATCCGCTGGTCCATCTACGCCATCCTGATGGCGTCCTACCTCCTGGTGTTTTTCCATCGGATGGCCCCGGCCGTGGTCTCCGCCGACCTGATGCGGGACTTCGGCGCCTCGGGCGCCGCGCTTGGGTCGCTGGCGGCCACGTACTTCTATCTCTACACCATCATGCAAATCCCGGCGGGGGTGCTGGCCGATACCGTGGGCGCGCGGCTCGCGGTGACGCTGGGCAATGTGGTGTCCGGCTTCGGTTCGCTCCTGTTCGGCCTAGCGACCACCTTCGAGGCGGCGTTCGTGGGTCGCGCACTGGTGGGACTGGGGGTGTCGGTGGTGTTCGTGGGGTTGATGAAAAGCAACGCGGTCTGGTTTCGGGAGCGGGATTACGGGTTCATCAGCGGGCTGACCGTGTTGCTGGGCAACGGCGGCGCCATCCTGGCGGCTGGCCCGCTGGCCGGGGTGCTGACGTTCTGGTCTTGGCGCGCGGTGTTCGTGACCCTGGGTCTTCTGGCCTTGGGACTGGCCGCGCTGACCTGGCTCGGGGTGTGGAACAAACCGGAGGATCTCGGATTGCTCTCGCTCCGGGAACTGGAGGGGCAGACCCGGCACGCGGACCGCGCGCGGCACTGGTGGCGCGATCTGGTGGGGGTACTGGCCACTCGTCGGATCTGGCCGGGGTTCTGGGTCAATCTGGGGATGCCGGGCGGTCTGCTGGCGTTTCTCGGCCTGTGGGCCATTCCCTTCCTGCGCGACGTTCATGGCCTGGAACGGTCCGCAGCCGCCCTGTATACCAGCATCGGCCTGGCCGGATTCGCCTTGGGCGCCCTGTTCTGCGGGTGGATTTCCGACCGGCTGCGCCGGCGCAAACCGCCCTTGGTCGCCGGGACCCTGTTGTACGGGTTGGCCTGGCTGGGGATTGCATATCTCCCGTGGACTCCGGGCATCGTGGGGATGCTGTGGTTTGCGTTGCTGGGCTTCAGCGCCGGGGCATTCATCCTGACCTTCGCCGGGGCGAAGGAGGTGGTCGCTCCCGCCCTGGCGGGCATGGCCATCGCCCTGGTGAACACCGGCGCCTTCCTGGGGGCGGCCCTCCTCCAGCCGTTGTTGGGCTGGGTCATGGACTCGACCTGGAGCGGCGCCATCGCGAACGGGGTGCGGGTGTACGGAGCCGCCGCCTATCAGGCGGGGTTTGGCCTGATGCTGGGCGGCGTGGCGCTGGCCATCGTGGCCTCGACCTTCGTGCATGAAACCCGCTGCCGTAATCTCACTCTCGAGGAGTGACCGGCGCTGTTCGGTCCCGCCGTGGAATGACATCGACCCGGATCGGATTCAGGCGGCGGCGTGGGGGATCGAGAAATGGTAACCCTATCTTATACTAACGTGAGTTCCGGCTAAGGATGGGGAGGTGGCGCCCGGTGGGGAACCTGCTAAGGTTCCTGGTTACCACACCGAACTGCTCCAGGAGTCGCCCCCATGAGCTTAGAAGACCTGTACTGCGACGTCGACGAGTTCTGCCGGGTGTTCCTGCCGGCCTGGCATCGCCAGCTCCTGACCGACGGCATCCGCCAGCGGCGGCGGGCCAGTCGCTTGACCCTCGGCGAAATCATGACGATTCTGATTTAGTTCCATCAGGCGCAGTACCGCGACTTCAAGGCTTGTTACCTGCTGCATTTGTGCCGGCACGGCCGGGGCGAGTTTCCCGACCTGTTGAGTGATACCCGGTTTGTGGCGCTGATTCCCACCGCCCCGATGCCGATGTGCCTCTATCTTCACACCCGCCGGGGCGAGGACCCCGGGATCGCCTTCATTGATGCCACCTCGCTGGTGGTGTGCCACAACCGCCGCATTCACAGCCACCGGGTCTTCAAGAACGTCGCCCGCCGGGGGGAAACGTCGATGGGCTGGTTCTACGGTTTCAAGCTCCATCGGGTGGTCAATGACCGGGGCGAACTCCTGGCCTTCCGCATCACCCCCGGTAACGGGGATGATCGCGAACCGGTCCCGGAGCTGACTCGGGGTTTGACCGGCCAGATGATCGGTGATCGCGGCTACCTTTCCCATCGACGGTTTCACGAACGCTGAGAGCGGGGCTTGCAGTTGATCACCAATATTCGCAAGAACATGCACAACAAAGTGATGCCCATGGTGGACAAGCTGTTGTTGCGCAAGCGGGCCATCATCGAAACCATCAACGACCAGATCAAGAACATCCAGCAGATCGAGCACACCCGGCATCGCAGCGTCGTCAACGCCATGGTCAACGTCTTGGCTGCTTTAGTGGCCTACACCCATCAACCCTGCAAGCCCTCGCTGACTTTGTCGAAAAATCAGCTTAAGCTGTTGACTTCCGATGAATAATAGACGGAATTCACGTTAATAATAAGTTAAATTGTGGGTAAACGGATGGGTCTAACTTGGGTAGCGACCCTGGCTGCCTACATAAAGACCAATCCAACCTCGGTGACAGAACCCCAAGGCTGCCTTGAAGACCTTGCCGAATACGCAGAAGTCTTAGAAAAGGCCAAAGGAATCGGCGCCAATTGGCATCTGAACTTGGATATCTAGCCCAGTAGTCATTGGAGCCAAAGATGCCCAACCTCTAACCAAGGAGGGAAAGGGGCTAAAGGGGGGGAAAAAGGGTCAAACCTTTTCCATAGAACGATGGCCCATGGGTCGTCATCGGCCCCCGATCCGGCGGGAGGCTTTTTCGGTCTCCCGCAGGTGCTGTAGCCCACCCTGACGCCCAGCGC
>JAWOHQ010000431.1:0-8613 GCA_046485105.1 Candidatus Competibacteraceae bacterium
CTTGCCGTGCTCCTCCGCCGTGAGTACCTCTCTCGGAATCGGGCCGAGCTTGTCCCGTGGCAACAACTCGGTGCGCTTGTCATCCAACGAGTAGCCGTCAGCCTGCACCTCGTAGAACCAGACCTGGTCGGTTCCGCCGACGCCGGTCTTGGTGAAAAAGAGGATGGCAGTCGAAACGCCGGCATAGGGCCGAAACACGCCAGAGGGGAGTTTGACGACGGCATCGAGCTTATGGTCTTCCACCAGCATCCGGCGCAGCGCCTGGTGGGCCTTGGACGAGCCGAAGAGCACACCGTCGGGCACGATGACCGCCGCCCGGCCCCCGGTTTTCAGGAGCCGCAGGAACAGCGCCAGAAAGAGCAGCTCGGTCTTCTTGGTCTTGACGATCTTTTGCAGATCCTTGGCCGTGCTCTCGTAGTCGAGCGAGCCAGCAAAGGGTGGATTGGCGAGGACCAGCGAATAGGTCCCGGCATCGGCGGTGTGGTCCTGGGCCAGGCTGTCGCGATAGGTGACATCCGCATTCTCGACACCATGCAGGATCATGTTCATAGCGCCGATGCGCAGCATAGTGCCGTCGAAGTCGAAGGCGTGAAACAGCTTCTCGTGGAAGTGGCGGCGTTGGCGCTCGTTGCGGAACAGGGCCGGATGCCGCTCGCGCAGATACTCACCGACCGCCACCGGAAAGCCGCAGGTTCCGGCCGCCGGGTCGCACATCACATCGTCCGGGGTCGGCGCGACCATTTCAACCATGAGTTGGATGATATGGCGGGGCGTGCGGAACTGGCCGTTCTGACCGGCAGAGGCGATCTTACCAAGCATGTACTCGTAGAGATCGCCCTTGGTATCGCGGTCGTCCATGGGAACCTTGTCCAGCATCTCGACCGCCTTGGCGAGCAGCGCCGGGTTGCTGAAACCGAGACGCGCGTCGCGCATGTGGCGGCCATAACTGGAACCTTCCTCGCCCAGGGTGCGCAGGAAGGGAAAGACGTGATCGGCGATTACATCCATCATCGCGCGCGGCTCGACGTGCTTGAAGCGCGACCAGCGCATATCCTCATAGGCACAGCCCTTGTCGTCCGCACCGAGCGGAAAGATGCGCCGTTCCATGGGGATGCCGAGCGCCTGTGACTTGCTCTCTTCCAGGGTATGCAGGTCGTCGAGGCGTTTGATGAACAGCAGGTAGGTGATCTGCTCGATCACCGAGAGCGGGTTGGAGACCCCGCCAGACCAGAAGGCATTCCAGATTTGATCGACTTGGTTCCTGATTTCGCCGGTGAGCATGGGGATTGAGGCGTTTCCTGGTGACTGGGTAAAGCAAGCGGGGAAGGGCAGGGCACGGGGCCATCTTGCCGCCGAAGTTTACGGCAGTGCAGGTGCTGGCGACAGAGGATGGTCTCCACCCGTCCGGCGAGTTTGGTGGCGACGTCGATCTCGGTGGCCTCGATGCGACCGTTGCCGCTGACGAAGCCGGCGCCCGGCCCCGAGGGTTGCAGGGCTGTCCAGGCCAGTCCCGCGATCAAGCGGTGGCGATGACAATGGTTGCCAGTACTAGTGGGGCGTTTGGTTTACCCATCGCCATAGAAACTCATGGTAATTAATGTTAAATCAGCAAGTTGTTATTTTTTATAGTGGTGATTGCAAACGAAACGCCCCACTAGGCCACGGCCTGAATGAAGGCGTTGGGCAGATGGCGGCGGGGATCGCTGCTCGCCATCAGGATGCCGCTGACCGTCGGCCGCCACCCGCCTTCCTCATCCTGCCGCGCCAATCCGAGTTTGCGCAACGTCGCTTCGGCCAGCTCTTGAATGCGCGCCGGGCGAAAACGCTGCCACAGGGACTCAACCAAAAGGGTGTTTGGTTCGATCATCAGGACACCTCATCAAAAAATCAGGTCCAGCGTCGGGCGCAGGATGGTCTCCCCGGCGCGTTGATCTTTGAAAATTAAATTTTGCTGATGCGAAAATAGCAGGATAGCTTACCCTGAAAAATTTTATAAATCAATAGGTTATTTTTATGCCGCGCCGCCGCCGGAAAAGGGGGCGATGTAAATTTTTCAAGAGTCCACTCGACAAAACAGCTTGCGATTCCGCATTGCAATAAAAACGTAACACAAATGCCATATAAAAGCCGCCAAGCCGTAGTAATGTTGGCTTAATGTGATTCCCTGCTCAAAGTTCAGAGAAGCTTCGGGCACCATTTTTCACCCCTAGTATGACAAACTGTGTCGGAGGTCATTCATGATCAAGCAGAAACTCGCGCTCGCCGTGGCCACCTCGTTCGTCCTGGCTGGCGCGGCTTACGCCCAGTCCGCCCGCGATCAAATCAACATCGTCGGTTCTTCCACCGTCTACCCGTTCGCGACCACCGTCGCCGAACAGTTTGGCAAGACGACCAAGTTTAAGTCGCCCAAGATCGAGTCCACCGGCTCGGGCGGCGGCATCAAACTGTTCTGCGCCGGCGTCGGCGTCCAGCATCCGGACATCACCAACTCGTCCCGCCGGATCAAGAAATCCGAGGTCGAGTCTTGCGCCGCCAACGGCGTCAAGGAAGTCGTTGAAGTGCAGGTTGGTTTCGACGGCATCGCCATCGCCAATTCCAAACAAACCCAGCCCTTTAACCTGACCATTCAGGACATCTTCCTGGCCCTGGCCAAGGAAGTGCCCGAACCGGGCACCAGCAAACTGGTGATGAACCCGTTCAAGACCTGGAAGGACGTCAACCCTGAATTACCCAACGCCCGTATCGAAGTGCTCGGCCCGCCCCCGACCTCCGGCACCCGCGACGCTTTCGTGGAGTTGGTCATGGAAGTCGGTTGCGACAAGTTCCCGGCGATCAAGGCGCTGAAGGACAGCGACGCCCAGCGTCACAAGGCGGTCTGCCAAACAGTTCGCGAAGATGGCGCGTTCATTGAAGCCGGCGAAAACGACAACCTGATCGTGCAGAAACTGGTGGCCAACCCCAACGCCCTGGGCATCTTCGGCTTCAGCTTCCTGGATATTAATACCGACCGGATTCAAGGCACGACCGTCGACGGCGTGGCTCCGGACATCGACACCATCGCCTCCGGAGAATACCCGATCTCCCGGCCGATCTTCTTCTACGTCAAGAAGGCGCATGTCGAGGTCATTCCCGGCCTCAAGGAATACATCGCCGAGTTCACCAGCGACAAGGCCATCGGGCCGGATGGTTATCTGCTCGACAAGGGCCTGATCCCGATGCCAGACGCGATGCGCGCGCAGGTGCGGGCCAATGCCGCCGCCTTGAAGCCTCTGCAACTATAATTCGCGCCCAACCGGCAACGGCGGCCCTCGGGTCGCCGTTTTTACAGGCCACCGCCTTTCCTCAAAGGTTCCGCTCATGCTGACCTACTTGTTTCTCACCCTGTTACTCCTGAGCGTCGCCGGTTATTACCTGGGGCGACAGCGTTCGCTGGCGCTGGTCGGCGGCCGCGCGAGCCATTTGCACTCCCTGCCCAGCTATCATGGCGCCTACGTGGCGTTGTGGTGCGCGCTGCCAGCCCTGTTGATGCTGCTGGTCTGGCTCGCGCTGCAACCGAACCTGATCACCCAGATGGTCGTCGCCGAACTGCCGGCGGAGACGCGGGCGCTGCCCCCGGAACGGCTGGGCCTGATCGTCAACGACATCAAAAACCTGGCCAGCGGCAACATCACCTCCGCCGCGCCCGACCCCGTCATCCGGGCCGCCGCCGAGCATTATCAACACTTGCAAGCCATCGGCTCCACCGCGCTGTGGGCGGCGGTGCTGGGATTGGGACTGATCGGCGCCGTCCTCAGTTGGAAGCAGATCGCGCCCAAACTGCGCGCCCGCAACCGGGTGGAAAAAATCGCCATGGGTCTGATGATCGGCTGTTCCACCATCGCGATTTTCACTACCCTCGGCATCGTGCTCTCGGTGTTGTTTGAGTCGATCCGGTTTTTCCAGCAGGTCTCCCCCATCGATTTTCTGTTCGGCCTCGAATGGAGTCCGCAAACCGCGATTCGCGCCGATCAGGTCGGCTCGTCCGGGGCCTTCGGCGCCGTGCCGCTGCTTACCGGCACCCTGCTGATTTCGGCCATCGCCATGCTGGTGGCGGTGCCGGTCGGGTTGATGTCGGCCATCTATCTGTCGGAATACGCCACGCCCGGGTTCCGCGCCACCGCCAAGCCGATTCTGGAAATCCTGGCCGGTATCCCCACCGTGGTCTACGGCTTTTTCGCGGCCCTGACCATGGCGCCGCTGGTTCGGGAAATCGGTCAGTCGCTCGGACTGGAAGTCGCCTCGGAAAGCGCGCTGGCCGCCGGTCTGGTGATGGGCATCATGATCATCCCCTTCGTGTCGTCGCTGTCCGACGACGTGATCAACGCCGTGCCGCAGTCGATGCGCGACGGTTCCTACGCGCTGGGCGCCACCCATTCGGAAACCATCGTCAAAGTGCTGTTGCCGGCCGCCCTGCCCGGCATCGTCGGCAGCATCCTGCTGGCGGTGTCGCGCGCCATCGGCGAAACCATGATCGTGGTGATGGCGGCGGGCCTGGCGGCCAACCTGACCGCCAATCCGCTGGAGGCGGTGACCACGGTCACCGTGCAGATCGTCACCCTGCTGACCGGCGACCAGGAATTCGACAGCGCCAAGACCCTGGCCGCGTTCGCCCTCGGGCTGGTGTTGTTCACCATCACCCTCACGCTCAACGTCATCGCCCTGCACGTGGTGCGCAAGTATCGGGAGCAATATGAATAACGCGACCTCCTCACCTCTCAATCGCGGCATCAACGACGCGGTCAAGGCCAGTCTCCCCCGGCGCAAGGCCGCCGAACGGCGCTTCAAGTTTTTCGGCCTGCTCGCCATCCTGTTCGGCCTGTCCTTCGTCGCGCTGTTGTTCGTCAACATCATCAGCACCGGTTATCCGGCCTTTCAGCAAACCTTCATCCAACTGCCGATCCACTTCGACGCGCAGGTCATCGATCCGGACGGCGACCGCACGCCGGAAGCGCTCAGCCGGGCCGACTACAACGCGTTGGTCCGGACCGCCATCCGCGACCTGTTCCCCAACGTGAAGAGCCGCGGCGAGTTGCGCCAGTTGTATAATCTGGTCAGCCCCGGCGCCGCCTGGGAACTGCGGGAAACGGTGATGGACGACCCGGCGCTGATCGGCACCACCCAGTCGCTGTGGCTGCCGGCGGGCAACCTGGTGGATACCTTCGTCAAGGGCCAGATCGACCGCACCGTTCCGGAAGAGGATCGCCCGATCAACGACCTGCAAATCGGCTGGATCGATCTGCTGCAGAGCACCGAGATCCTGGAAAAACGCTTCAACTTCCTGTTTTTTGAAAATGGCGACTCCCGCCAACCGGAAATCGCCGGCATTCGCGGCGCGTTGGTCGGATCGTTCCTGGCCCTGCTGGTCACCCTGGTGCTGTCGTTCCCCATCGGGGTGGCGACCGCGGTGTACCTGGAGGAATTCGCCCCCAAAAACCGCTGGACCGATCTGATCGAAATCAATATCAACAATCTGGCGGCGGTGCCGTCGATCGTGTTCGGTCTGCTGGGACTGGCGATGTTCATCAACTTCTTCGGCCTGCCCCGTTCGATCCCGCTGGTCGGCGGCCTGGTGTTGACCCTGATGACCCTGCCGACCATCATCATCGCCGGGCGGGCCGCGTTGAAATCCGTACCGCCCTCGATCCGTGAGGGCGCGCTGGGCGTGGGCGCCTCCAAGCTGCAAATGGTGACCCATCACGTGCTGCCGCTGGCGATGCCGGGTATGCTGACCGGCACCATCATCGGCATGGCCCAAGCGCTGGGCGAGACCGCGCCGCTGCTGATGATCGGCATGGTGGCGTTCATCGTGGACGTCCCCCAAGGGCTGTTCGACCCGGCCACGGTCCTGCCGGTGCAAGTTTTCCTATGGTCCGACCTGCCCGAGCGCGCCTTCGTCGAGCGCACCGCGGCGGCCATCATCGTGCTGCTGGGCTTCATGGTCGCGATGAACGCCGCAGCGGTGCTGCTCCGCAAACGCTTCGAGCGGCGCTGGTAAGCGAACCACACTCATTATCGAACCGAATCGAACCGAGGATTGCCAGTCATGAACACCACGACGCTGGAAACGGAAGCCGCCCTGAACGGGGCGCTGGGCCTCAAAGCCGAGGTACGGCAAAACGTGCTGACCGACTACGAAGACCGGCGCACGGTGGGCAAGATCACCGTGGACAACCCGAAAATGGTCTGCCGGAACGTCAATGTCTATTACGGCGAAAAGCAAGCCATCAAGAACATCAGCCTCGACATCGGGGCCAACGAAGTCATTTCCTTCATCGGCCCGTCCGGTTGCGGGAAATCCACCTTCCTACGCTGCCTGAACCGGATGAACGACACCATCGACATTTGTCGGGTGACGGGCGAGCTGCGGCTGGAAGGGCAGGACATCTACGACAAGAACCTGGACGTGGTGCAGTTGCGCGCCCGGGTCGGCATGGTGTTTCAAAAGCCGAATCCTTTCCCCAAATCCATCTACGAGAACATCGCCTACGGACCGCGCATTCACGGCCTGACCAGCAGCAAGGCGGAACTGGACGACCTGGTGCAGCGCAGTCTGGAGCGCGCCGGCCTGCTGAAAGAGGTACATGACCGTCTGCAAGAGCCAGGGACCGGCCTGTCCGGCGGCCAGCAGCAACGACTGTGCATCGCCCGCGCCATCGCCATCAATCCCGAGGTGATCCTGATGGACGAGCCCTGCTCGGCGCTCGACCCCATCGCCACCGCCAAGATCGAGGAGCTGATCGACGAGTTGCGGGAGAACTACACCATCGTCATCGTCACCCACTCCATGCAGCAGGCCGCGCGGGTCTCGCAGCGCACCGCCTATTTCCACTTGGGCGATTTGATCGAGATCGGTGAAACCGATCAGATTTTCACCAATCCCAAACACAAGCTCACCGAAGATTACATCACCGGCCGCTTTGGCTGATCCCGAAGCCCATCCCGAGCCCGACCGGAGTTTCCGACGATGTCCATCAGTCAAGACGCCCATACCGTCAAACAATTCGACCTCATGCTCGCCAACCTGCGCAACCTGGTGCTGGAAATGGGCGGGATAGTCGAAGAGCAACTCAAAAAAGCCATTTACGCGCTGAACGAGGAGGATTTGACCGCCGCCCGCGAAGTCATCGCCCGCGACCGGGTCGTTAACGGTCTGCAAGTAAGGGCCGACGAAGACAGCATTACCCTGATCGCCTTGCGCCAGCCGGTCGGCAGCGATTTGCGGATGGTCATGGCGTTGTTCAACACCGTGACCGACCTGGAACGGATCGGCGACGGCGCCAAGAAAATCGCCCGGATGACTGTCCAGATCTTCGACAGCGTCAGCAGCCCACCCAGTACCGCGCTACTGCGCGATGTGGCGCCGACGGCCGAACTCGCCCAGGAGATGCTGCACGGCTGTCTCGACGCCCTGGTCCGGCTGGATGTGGAGAAGGCCCTGGAAATCTCTCGGGGCGATGAGGAACTGGACCAGGAATTCCAGTCGGCCCTGCGGCGGCTGATCACCTACATGATGGAGGACCCGCGCGTCATCGGTCACGCCATTCATGTGGTCTTCATCATCAAGGCGCTGGAGCGGATCGGCGATCATTGCAAGAACATCGCCGAACATATCGTGTATCTGGTCGAGGGCAAGGACGTGCGGGAGGCCAAATCCGACACGAACCTCACGGTACCGATCCCCAATACCCTGGAAAAGCAGCCGTAAGCGTTCGCTCCTCTTTCCCTCTGGCGGGGGAGAGGAGCGGGGATGAGAGCGATTTTCCAGCGTTATTTCTTAACGAACCCAGACCCAGGAGTCCACCGTCGTGAATCAGGAAAAAGCCTACAACGTGCTGTTTCTTTGCACGGGTAACTCCGCCCGCAGCATCCTGGCGGAAGCAACCATGAACCACCTGAACAAAGGTCGGTTTCACGCCTACAGCGCGGGCAGCTTCCCCGCCGGCCAAGTCAATCCCTTCACGCTGAGGTTGCTGGAATTGCAGGGTATCCCCACCGACGGGCTGCGCAGCAAGAGCTGGAACGAGTTCGCCAGCCCCAATTCTCCCCCGCTGGATTTTGTGTTCACCGTCTGCGATAAAGCCGCCCATGAAGTTTGCCCGATTTGGCCGGGGCAGCCGATGTCGGCCCACTGGGGCGTGGAGGACCCGGCGGCGGCGGAAGGGGATGACGCGCAGAAAATGCTGGCGTTCCGCAAGGCGCTGCGCGAACTGGAAAACCGGATCAAGATTTTCATGAACCTGCCCATTCATTCGCTGGACAAGATCAAGCTGCAAGCCAGACTGGACGAGATTGGCCAGACCGTGCTGGAGTAACGAACGAGCGCCAAACGCCGGCGATGGGGTCTTAAGGAGGGATTTTGCGAAACCGATGACGACCGATGAGAAAATTGACCACACCTTATTACTTGATCGATGAAAAAAAATTACAGACCAACCTGAAGATTATTCAGCGGTTACGGGAGACTTCCGGGGCGAAAGCCGTTCTGGCGCTGAAATGTTTTTCCACTTGGGGCGTGTTCGACCTCATGCGGCGATACCTGGATGGAACCACCAGCAGTTCCTTGTTTGAAGCCCG
>JAWOHQ010000436.1:0-3619 GCA_046485105.1 Candidatus Competibacteraceae bacterium
GTCCTGAGTACGAGCGCCTGAGGGCTTATTGTTGACTATGGCTCAAATCCGAACGGTCATGCCATCGCCCAGCGAATACCGGTAAGCGCGCCAGGCGGGAAAGAGTCCCGCCAGCAAGCTGCAGCCCAGCACCGAAGCCAGCAGGATCAACTCATGGCTCGACGGCGGCCAACCGGCGATGGCCAGCCCCAGCCGGGCTTCGAGCAGCGGGCCGGCCACGAGCAGCCCCCCCTGCAACAGCAGCACCCCGAGCGCCGCGCCGACCAGGGCCAGCACCAGGGATTCGCCCAGCACCAGCGCGAAGATATGTCCCGGCCGCGCCCCGACCGCCCGCAGGATGGCCATTTCCCGCCGTCGTTCGTTGAGGCCGGTCAGCAGCGCCGCAAGCATCACGGTCAGTCCCACCAGCACCACCAGTCCGGACACGACCAGCAGCGCGTTTTCCGCCAGACCCATGAGATCCCAAAGTTGTTGCAAGGTCAGCCCGGGCAAAATCGCCAGCAAGGGTTCACCGGCGAAGGTGTTGAGTTCCCGTTGCATCCGGAAGATAGCGGTTCTGGAGTGAAGGCCGACCAGGAAGGCGGTGATGGTTTTCGGCGTTAGATCGATCTGGCGCACCTGCTCCGGCGTCAGGCGCAGACCTGGAATGGGTGCGCCGCCGAACCAGTCGGCGTGGATCGCCTCCATGCCGTCCAGACTCACATGCACCGTCTGATCCACCGACGTGCCGGTGCGCGCCAGAATGCCGACCACCTGGAACGGCTTGTCGTCGTGCAGCGCGAAGCTGACTTCGCCGACCCCGTGCGCGATGATGACGGATTGCCCCAGCCGGTAACCCAGCCGGTCGGCCACCACGGCGCCCAGCACCACGTCGAACACATCGGTGAATTCACGACCCTCGGCGAGCCGCAAGGGTTGAGCGCGGCCGTAACGGTAATGCTGGAAATACGCTTGGCTCGTACCCAGCACCGGGAAACCCCGATGGGAGTCGCCGAGCGACAGCGGCACGGTCCAAGCCACTTGTGGATGGGCTGCGAAGGTCTGGTAACTGCTCCAGCTCACGTTGTTGGTCGGATCGCCGATCCGAAACACGCTATACAGCAGTAGATTGATCGGGCTGCCGCGCGCGCCGACGATCAGATCGGTTCCCGACAGGGTGTTGGCGAAACTGGCGCGAGCCTGGGTGCGCAAGCGTTCGACGCCCAACAACAGGGCCACGCTCAATGCGATGGACAGCACCACCAGCGCGCTGGTCAGCCGCCGGTTCCACAGACTTTTTGCCGCAAGGGACAGGATCGCCATGGTTCAGCGGTCGCCCGGCGCGCGGTTGAGGGCGGGCAGTTCCGCGACCCGGTCGAAGTGGCCGGCCAGCGTCCGGTCGTGGCTGACGAACAGCAGCGCGGCCCCGAGACTCGCGCATTCCTGGCGCAGCAAGGCCACGAAATCCTGCCGCCGGTCGGTATCCAGAGCGGAGGTCGGTTCGTCGGCGACGATCAAATCCGGCCCGCCGATCAGGGCGCGCGCCGCCGCGACCCGCTGCTGCTGACCCACCGATAGCTCCGCGGCGGGACGCCGCGCCAGCCCCGGTTCGTCCAGGCCCAGATGCGCCAGCAACCGACGCGCTTCGGCGGCCGCCGACCCGGCGGCGGTCACGGCGCGCGCGCGACGGCGGGCCGAGAATCGACAGGGCAGGGTCACGTTATCCAGCACCGACAAATAAGGCAGCAGGTTGAACATCTGAAAGATGACGCCCAAATGATCAGCCCGGAAGCGGTCGCGGGCCGGGCCGGAGCAGGTCGTTAGTTCGGCGCCGAGCACCGTGACCCGGCCCTCGGTCGGCCGGCTGATACCGGCGATCAGCGCCAGCAAGGTGCTTTTCCCGGAACCGCTGGGACCGGCCAGAAACAGTCGTTCGCCAGCCGCCAGGCTGAAAGCGGGAATATCCAGCACCCAAGGCCGATTCGCCCGCCAGCGGAAGCGCAGTTCGGTGATGGCCACCGCCGAGGGCGCGGTGGATTCGCTGGCGGCGACCTCGGTCACGGCAACGCGATCAACGTCTGTCCCGGAACCAGTGGTTGGCTCCGTTGCCCGCCGGGCATCACGCTCTGGACGTCCAGTTTTTCCAGACGCGGCAGATGCTGGAACAAGGTCACCTCGAGCGAGGAGATCGCCTCAGGCTGGCGGCAGTCAAAGCGATAGGTCGCGTCGAAGTCGGCGTGAGTCTCCTCATCGGCATGACCGTGGTCGTGGTCGTGGTCGTGCGGGTCGGATTTTTGCTGATCTTCCAGCAGCGCGCTTTCGACGTGACCGGGCGCGGCGGTGCAGCCAGCGGCGGCGGACGGTTCGACTACGTGGCTGGAATCCTTGAGTAGCGCCACCGCTTGAGTTACGGCGTCGCGCTGTTCCGTGGTTTTCGGCGCATGTTCGAAACCTACCACATTCATCGCCGGCAGGTTGAGTTCGACGTGCAACTGGTTGCCCTCCAGAACCAGTTGCAGCGTACCGACCCCGTGAACATGCGGCTTGGTGGCCAAGGCGGCGCCGCCACATAGAGCGAGGACGAGGGCGGTGGTGCTGGATACCAGTCTCTTCATGTCGTGATCTCCCGATGAAATCGAACTGCCTTGGTGTTGATCCCGAGCCGCGTTTTGCCTCAGCGTTTGAATTCGAACGCGGCGATGGCGCCGTCCTCGCCGCCCACCGCCAGCAAACAGTCTTGAGGATGCCAGCAGAATCCGGTCGAATTTATCGCGTCGCTTCATCAAATTGCTGAGAATGCGGATCAGGTCGCCGCGCACCGTGCAGCACAGGCAACCATTGTTCATATCGAAGATTTCTTCCTCGGCGTGATGCGTCGTAGGGTCGCTCATGGATGTCTCCATGTTGAGAAAGGGCTGGGTGAATTATTAATGTCGAGTAGCGCCTGTGCAAAATTTTCTGTTTGAGAATGATTCTATTTTGCACTATATTTCTGCTCAACGCCCGACCGCGCCAACCGCGCCAACCGCGCCAACAACGCGACCACCAGATCTGGCAAACCGCGACCTCTGTTTCCTGACAACCCTTGGGTAGCACGAACATGAACCAGACCTTTGACAAGAACGCCGCCATCGGCGTGTTGAACCGCATTCTCGAACTGGAACTGGCCGGGGTGGTGCGCTACACCCACTATGCGCTGATGGTGTACGGCTACAACCGCATCCCCATCGTCAGTTGGCTAAACGCGCAGGCCGACGAAAGTCTGCTTCACGCCCGCCAGGCTGGGGAATTGATCACCAGCTTGGGTGGCCACCCCTCGCTCGGCATGGGTCCGCTGTTGGAAACCCACCAGCACGACATCGGCGACATCCTGCGCGAATCTCTGGCTCATGAAAAAGAGGCGCTCAAGGCCTATTATGACTTGCTGGACTGCGTGCGTGATCGGGACGTGCGCCTGGAGGAATACGCTCGGACCCTGATCGCCGAGGAACAAACCCACCAGGACGAAGTGGACAAGATGCTGCGGGCGCCCTGTAAAACTCCGACAACGGCCGTTTTTCGTCGTGCATCAGGATCACGGGATAGAAGGAATTCGTGAGCGTGTCCCGTTGGAGATTATCCAAGATATCGTCCGGCTTTT
>JAWOHQ010000491.1:0-7002 GCA_046485105.1 Candidatus Competibacteraceae bacterium
GGGTTGGAGATCACGGTTCGGCTGGACAACGGGCGGATGATCGCCGTCACTCAGGCGGCCGACGAACAGTTCTTTCCCGGCGACCGGGTGCGGGTGTTGACCGGCCAGGACGGCACGGCGCGGGTGGCGCACTGGTAGGACTTCATCAGGTCATTTTTTAAAGGGGCGCGCGCTGGCGTCCACTTCTGGAACCTGAAGCACGCGTTCCGCGGCCGGTAGGGTCAACTGTTCTTGAAGATAACGGGCCCGGTCAGCGATGCCGGGCACCTTTTCCGGCTGGTTGCGCAGGAACCGGGTCAACCAGCTCGGTCCTTCGCCCACTTCCGGGTCCAGGGCGAGCGCAGTGACGTAATCGGCCAGCGCCTGTTCGAAATGGCCCAGACGGTCGTGGGCGATCCCACGATTGGCGTAGTGACCGGCGTTGTCGGGTTGTAGAGCGATCAACTCGTTGTAAAGCGCGACCGCCTCGGGCTCGCGGTCGAGCATGATCAGCGTTTCCGCCCGACCGCGCAGCGCCGGGGTGTAGCCCGGATTCTCCTGTAACGCCTTGTCATAATCCATCAACGCCCGATCGTAGCGCCGATCGGCGAAATGGTTGGTGGCGGCGTGATAGGCGTACTCACCCGGTTCGGCGCTGGCGAAGAACGTGTCGTAAATCGTCCAGCCGACCCAGGCCAGCGCCATGGCGACGGCGGTGTATTTCAGGAAGCGGTAGAGCCGCTCATCCATGGAGTTTCCCCAGGAAGCTGATGTTGAACAGGTAGGAAAAAACGAGCACGACCACGGCGGCGATCAAGCGGGCGCGCCGCCGCTGTCCGGCGATCTCGGCCGGTTCCAGTTCCCGTTGCAGCCGCCGTTGCAGCCGCCGTGCGCTAAAGACCAAAATCAGCTTGCTGACCGGGAAAAACAACAGCACGGCGAGCAGGAAGATCGAAAAGAACAAGTACAGTTGCGCGGAAGTCATAGGGGTGATTTTACACGCTGCGCCATAGAAAAGGGGAGGCCGAAGCCTCCCCGGGATGCAACAGTGACGACCGGCGACTATGAGCTAGCAGCCGGTTTCGCGGTGGCCGCTTCCGCCAACAGCTCGTTGATTTCCGTCTCGGGCACTGTGGACATCTCCATCTTCACGGCCAGGAACCACATCATCCCGACGCCGAGCGCCCACCACAACAACTGCCAGGTCCAGATGGACGGCAGGCCGAACAGCCAAGTGCTGGGATCGGTCGGGCTGCCGAAGATCCAGTTGCCGATCACCACGCCGGGGCCGACGCCGAAGAAGAACCAGACCAGGGTGACGATCCAGGCGATCGGTACCAGGCCCTTCTTGTGGGCGGGTATCGTGGCGTGTTCGCGCAGGAAGTTGTGGTAGGTCATCCGATGGGCCAGTTCTGCCTTGTTCTGAGTGACGGCCGAGATCAAAATAGCCAAACCCAGATTGAAGAAAATGCCCCAGCCCGCCGAATGAATGGTCAGCGGCCAGCGGCCCCAGGGCATGAACTGGGCGCCGAGGGGCTCGGTCAGGGTCACGGCGATCAGGCCCGCGGCCAGGCCGACCACGATGCCCTGCCGGGTCAGGAACGGCCACCAGCAGACCGCGATCAGGGCCGGCCACATCTGGAAACCATAGGCCACCGCCAGACCGCCCAGCAACACCAACGCGTCGGTGGTGAAGGTGGCGACCACCAACGCCGCCAAGACAATAATGATCACCCCCAGACGACCGAAGAACTTCTGCTGGACGTCGGAGGCGCTGGGCAAGATGTAGCGCCGGATGATGTCGCGGGTCATCATCGACCCGGCGGTCGACATATACGCCGATCCAGTGGATTGCATGGCGGCCAGGGCGCAGACCGACAGCAGAGCCATCAGCCACGGCATGGTGTCGCCGATCAGGGACATCAGGGCGGGAACCAGATTTTCCTGTTTGCTGCCGGTCGCCATCATATCGATCAACTGGCCGGGACCGGTGCCGGCCTTCAGGCTGGCGAGGCCTTCCGCGACCGCGACGGTGACTTCCTCCCGACTCATCGTCGGGTTGGCCGTGGCGATCAGTCCCTGCTGCAGGACCGGGTTCACGTAGTCGGGATTGGCTTCCAGGAATTTCAGGTTGCCCCCGAGCATGTGGCCGCCCAAACCCTGGAACGCGGTGAAGGTGAACAGGATCAAGCCGATGCCGAAGGAAGACGCCCAAACCTGCTGGTGGGGGAAGGGCGCGGGAGACTTGTTGGCGAAGGCCCACATGGAGAAAGCCGGCGAGGACTGAATGCCCATCAGGGCGAACATGTAGGTCAGGATCATGACGCCGGTCCAGACGCCGCCGGTGGACTTGGTGCCGTCGCTCACGAACTGGATGACCCCCGGAACGGCGATGTAGGAGCTATAGCCATCGGGAGTCAGCTTGGTGTCCGCCAGGGCCAGGGCGCCGATGGCCTGACGCCAGGTGACGCCATCGGGCAGGAACGCAAGGGCAATGATGCCCAGGATGATGATGCCGCCGGCCAGCAGGATACACTGCACGGTATCCACGTAGGCCACGGCGCGCAACCCGCCGGACGCCACGTAGAAAGCTACCACGGCGGACAGCAGCCACATGCCCACTTCCACGGACAGCGCGCCGTCGGTCAGCACGTTGAACAGGAAGCCGGAGGCGCGCAACTGGACGCCCAGGTAGGGAATGGAGAACACCAGGGCGACCAGCACGACGAGCAACCGGGCGGTGTCGGACTTGAAATAGGCCGCTAGCATTTCCCCCGGCGTCACGAAGCCGAAGCGCTTGCCCAGCATCCACTGGCGTTTGAGAAACATCACGCCGGTGAAGGGGATGGTGATGGCGTAGAACGACGCGTAGGCGTATTGAATGCCGTCGCGGTAGATCAGGGCGGGGTGGCCCATGAAGGTCCAGCCGGAGAACGAGGTGGCGGTGGCCGCCAGCACGAACACCCACAACCCCAGACCGCGCCCGGCGATCATGTAGTCGGTGGCGGTTTTTGAAGTGATCGCGCCCTTGATGCCCCAGAACAAACAGTAAGACCAGTACAGACCGACAAACACGAACAACCATATGGCTTTTGCTTCCATATGAATGAGTCCTCTCTTGTCATTGGTGGTTTGACAGGGGAGAATCCGAAACCTGAAGAACGTCGTGGCGACCCTCTTCAGGTTCCCGCCCTCCCCATACTGCTTAATGTCCGACCGGGATCCTTGGATATCCGTTGGTTGGACCGGCGATGAAACTGGCCAGCATATACCCCCAAGCACGGCTCCAACCTGCCCGGTCAGACACTAACGTTTTTAGTCTAGGATAGTATCCGCATTTTTCCACAAGTTTTTTTGACACACGGCAGGTAAATTTTTTTAGTATGTCCTACCTACAGAGGCATTTCGTTGGCCATCTTTACCAGAGACGCGATCCGCAAAATTCATGACCGTTATTTGCGTCTGGCGGCGGGGTGGGCGTCAATAGAGTTCCATCGGATCGACGTCCAGCGACCAGCGCACCTGGCGATCCGTGGCTTGCGCCCAGAGCCGCGCGATCCAGCGGTCGAGAAAGCCGTGGAGATCCTGGCGGCGGGCGGCTTGCAGCAGGAGTTGCGCGCGGTAGCGGCCGGCGCGGCGCTCCATCGGCGCCGGGGCCGGTCCCAGCAGTTCCACGCCATCGGCCAGCGGTTCCGCCAGCGCCCGCGCGGCCTTGAGAAACGCCGTGGCCCGTTCCGGGTCGGCGGCTTCCGCCCGCAGCAGCGCCTGGTGGGCGAACGGTGGAAGTAATGCCGCCTGGCGCTCGGCCAGGGCCGCCGCCGCGAAGGCCGGATAGCCTTGCGCAACCAGCACCCGGAGCAGCGGATGGTCGGGATGATGGGTTTGGATGATGACGTGCCCCGGCTTTTCCGCGCGCCCGGCCCGGCCCGCCACTTGCAGGATCAATTGCGCCATGCGTTCGCTGGAGCGGAAATCCACCCCATACAACCCTTGATCGGCGTCCACGATCCCCACCAGGGTCACGTCGGGGAAGTGGTGGCCCTTGGCCAGCATCTGGGTGCCGATCAGAATGCGATGGTCGCCGTTGTGAATGTCCGCCAGCAGGGTTTCCAGACTGCCGCGCCGGCGGGTGCTGTCGCGGTCCATCCGCGCGATGCCCAGGTCGGGAAATTCCTGGCGGAGCGCCGTTTCCAAACGCTCGGTGCCCTGGCCGAGCGGGCGCAGATCGACGCTGCCGCAGACCGGACAGACCCGATCCACCGGCCGGCTGTCGCCGCAATGGTGGCAGATCAGCCGTCGCTGGCGCAGGTGCAGAGTCATGCGGGCGTCGCAATGCCGGCACGCGCTCAGCCAGCCGCATTCATGACAGAGCAGGATCGGGGCGAAGCCGCGTCGGTTGAGAAACAGCAGCACCTGCTCGTTCCGGGCCAGATGGAGGCGCATGCGCTCCAGCAAGGGTCGCGACAGGCCCTCGAGCAGCGGTTGGCGCCGCACGTCGAGAATGTCGATGGCCGGTTCGGCGCCGCCGCCGACCCGCTCCGGCAGTTGCAGTAACTGGTAGCGTTCGCGTTGGGCGTTATGGCGACTTTCCAGCGCCGGAGTCGCCGAACCCAGCACCACCGGTATGCCGAGTTGCTGGCCCCGGATGACCGCCAGATCGCGAGCGTGATAGCGAAAGCCGTCCTGCTGCTTGAAGGAGGGATCGTGTTCCTCGTCCACGATGAGAATGCCCGGCGCGCGCAACGGGGCGAAGACCGCCGATCGGGTGCCGACCACGACCCGGGCGGTCCCGGCGCGCGCCAATAGCCAGGCGTTCAACCGTTCCCGGTCGCTCAACCCGGAGTGCAGTACCGCCAGCGGTCCCGGGAGCCGTTCCCGAAAGCGGGCCAGCAGTTGCGGGGTCAGGCCGATTTCCGGGGTCAGCACCAGCGCCTGACGGCCGCGCGCCAGCACCGCCTCGATCACCCGCAGGTAGACCTCGGTTTTGCCGCTGCCGGTGACGCCTTCCAGCAGAAAGACCTGAAACCGCTCCAGCCCCGCCGCGATCGTCGCGATGGCTGCGGCCTGCGCGGTGTTCAGGGTCAGCGGCGGGTGGTGGAGCGAGAGCGGAGGAGTGGGGGTGTCTGGCATTATCGCCGCGACCAGATCCACCCAGCCCTTGGCGCGCAGCGCGCGCAGGGTGGCGGCGCTGTCGCGCGCCACCGGGCGCAAGGTTTCGAGGCTGGCGCCGTCCGCGCAACCGGCCAGATGCTCGAGCAGCAGGCGCTGGACCGGCGCGCGGCGGAGAACGGCGGACTCGGCGAGCGCCGTCCGGCCGGCGGCCGTGATGCGCCAGGAGGGCGGCAGAGCCGGGGGGAGGGCTGGCGCGCCTTGCCGCAACAGCACCGGCAGGGCGGTCGCGAAGACCTCGCCGGGGGGATGGTGGTAATAACGCCGCGCCCACTGGAGCAACGCCAGCACGTCGGCGGGCAACAAAGGTTCGGCGTCGATTACCTCCAGCGCCGGCCGCAGCGCCGCCGGGTCCAAGGGGGTGCTGTCGCTCGTTTCGAGCAGAAAACCGACCACCTGCCGGCGGCCGAACGGAACCCGCACCCGTAAGCCGGGTTGCAGGCGGGTCAGGTCGTGGCCGGGCGGCGGTAGATAATCGAAAGTTCGATACAGGGGCGAAGGAACGGCGATCCGCAGAATCGGGCCGGGCACGGCGAGGGCTTCATCCGCCGGCCCGGAAAGCGCCGAGCGTACCGCCCTGATCCTGCACGAAGACGATGTCGCCGACCGCCAGGGGCGGCGCGACGATGGCTTTGCTGGCGGCGCGGGTCCGGCCGACGATCCGGCCGCTGTCCGGGCTCAGCCAGTGCAGATAGCCTTCGAAGTCGCCGACCACCACATGGTTGCCGCTGACCGCCGGGGCGGACAGGCGTCGACCGGTCAATTCGGGCTGCTTCCACAAGGTGCCACCGTTTCGGCGGTCCAGCGCCAGCACCGCGTCGGTGTCGTCGCTGACATAGACCTGCCGGTCGTCCACGTCGAGTCCGGCGTAGCTGGACACGTCGCGGTTCCACAGCAGGTTGCCGCCGCGCATGTCGATCGCGGCGACGCTGCCGCGATAGGCGGCCAGATAGAGGGTGTCGCCGAACGCCTTGGGCTCGGAGTGGATGTCGATCAGCCGTTCGATTTCGGTGCGGCCGCGCGGCGGGGCGATGATTTTTTCCACATCCCGGCTGACGATGTCCCATGCATGGTTATCGCGGCGCACCAGAGCGCGTTCTCGTAAGTCCAGGGTCAATTGCTCGACGAAAAGCGGGTTGCCTTCAGTTTTCAGGCTGAGGAAGTTCGCCAGCACATCGGAAAGCGGGCCGGCGAGCACCTGCGCCGCCAGCGCACGCGTGCCTTCGAGTGACAACGTATTCAAATCCAACGTGGCGCGCGGCACATCGGCGTCAAGTTCGAGGGTGAACGGGCTACCGTCGTCGCGGTAACGCCCGCTGAGGATCACGGCGAAAGGCGCATCGTGAACATTGCGCGTGAGTGTGACCAGCAACTCCTGAGAGTCGGGGTCCAGCCAATGGACATCTTCGACGTGCAGGATCACCGGCTGTAACCGGCTTTCGGCTTGCACGAGCATCTTGAAAGCAAGGAGCGTATTACGGAAGCGCAATTCCGGCTCCAATTGCTCGTAGAGCGAACCCTCCCAATACAAATCCACCAGCGCGCCCAACATCGAGCGGGTGCGTTCCAGTTCGGCGATCACGCCCTGAACGCCAGAAGCATCCGTCTCCGTGCGCAGCCGTTCGATGAGAGTATTGAGAGCTGCGGCGAAATTGATCTTGTTGATTTCTTCCGTATCGTCGGAATTTTGCCCGAAGTATTGTCGCAAGAAATATCGAAACGGGTTGAGCGACTGGCGCAAAATGGGGTCCGCCGGACAGGTGAACCACGCCAGAGGTGATTGTGCCTGCCGTTGCAATTCGTAGATCAGACGCGTTTTGCCGACGCCGGGTTCACCGTGGACGTACACCACAC
>JAWOHQ010000496.1:0-3890 GCA_046485105.1 Candidatus Competibacteraceae bacterium
GCCCGGCGCGAAGCCGTTGATGGGGCAGTTCAGCCGCACCCCGCCCAGTTGAATCTCGCCGTGGCGCACCAGCGTCGCCGGCAACAGATTCATCGCGCCGATGAACTCGGCCACGAACAGGCTGGCGGGATGATGGTAGATCTCCAGCGGCGTGCCGATCTGCTCGATGCGTCCGTCGCGCATCACCACGATCCGGTCGGCCATGCTGATGGCTTCTTCCTGATCGTGGGTGATCATGATGGTGGTGATGCCCAGCCGCCGGTGCAGCGCCTTGATCTCCTCCCGCAGGTACACGCGCACCTTGGCGTCCAGCGCCGACAGCGGCTCGTCGAGCAGCAGCAGGCCCGGCGATACCGCCAGCGCCCGGGCCAGGGCCACGCGCTGCTGCTGGCCGCCGGACAGTTGGGCCGGATACTTGGAACCGCTGTCGGGCAGGCCGATCAATTCCAGCAGCTCCCGAACCCGCGCTTGGATCGCCGCCTTGGGCTGGCGGCGGTTTTCCAGGCCGTAGGCGATGTTTTTGGCCACGGTCAGATTCTGAAACAGCGCGTAGGACTGAAACACGATGCCGAAATCGCGCTGGGCGGGCGGCAGGGGGGAAATATCGCGCCCGTCCTGCTCCACCGTGCCGTGGGTTTGGATGTCCAGCCCGGAAATGGCGCGCAGCAGGGTGGTTTTGCCGCAGCCGGACGGGCCAAGGAAACAGACGAATTCGCCCCGCTGAATGTCGATATCGACGTTATCCAGGGCGGTGAATTCACCGAAGCGTTTGGTCAGGTTGCGAATGCGGAGATAGGGCGCTGTCATGATAAGCCTCTTATTTTTTCGGCTCTGATTTGCCGTCGTAGCGCTTGGCCCACTCGGCCAAGATCGCCTCGCGATGCTGGGCCGCCCACGCGAAATCGTTCTCGATCATCTTCTCGGCAATGCCTTCCGGGAAGTTCGGCACTGGCTTGGCCACGCCCGGCATGGCGACCACCGCATAGCCTTCGTTGTAAATCTCGTTGGCCTGGCGGGTCACCGACCAGTCGGCCAGCTTCTTCGCGGCTTCCAGCTTGGGCGTGCCTTTGACGATGGCGAAGGCTTCCAGATCCCAGCCCAAGCCTTCGCTGGGCGCGATGACTTCAATCGGCGCACCCTTGGTTTTCTCTTGCGCGCCGCGATAGGCGAAGGAAATGCCGACCACGGTTTCGCCGGAGGCCGCCATCCGGCAGGGCTTGGAACCGGAATGGGTGTACTGGGCGATGTTCTGATGCAGGCCGTCCATGAAGGCCCAAGCCTTCTCTTCACCCCACATCTGCATCCAGGCCGAGACGTCGAGGAAGCCGGTGCCGGAGGAGTTGGGATTCGGCATGACGATGTGGCCCTTAAACTCGGGTTTGGTCAAATCCTGCCAGGAGGTGGGCTTGGGAATGTTGTGCTTGGCGGCTTCGACGGTGTTGAAGCACAGGGCGGCGATCCAGGCCCGTTGTCCGACCCAGACCGGCGGGTCGGCGCTGTCCACGTATTTCGGATCGAGCTGGTCCGCACCCTTGGGCGCGTAAGGTTGGAAATAACCCTGATCGGCCAGCAGCTTGAGGCTGGTCGCCGCCAGACCCCAGACGATGTCGGCCTGGGGATTGGCTTTCTCGGCCAGCAATTTGGCGGTGATGATGCCGGTGGAATCCCGAACCCATTTGATGTCGACGTCGGGATGCTCGGTTTCAAAGGCTTTCTTGAAGCCAGCCAGTTCGTCGGCTTCGACGGCGGTGTAGACCAGCAATTCGGTCTTGGCTTGAGCGACGGTCGTCAGACCGACGACGGCCACGGCGCACAGGAGCGACTGGACCAGCTTGGAAATTTGCATGGCGGGAACCTCGTTCGTTGTCGTGATGGTGGGACAAACCGGCGCGCGGCAGGGCGCGCAAGATCACGCTAACTTAACGAGGTTTTGTTGCCGTTTGGTGACAGAAGCCGTCAGCCGGACTTTTTCCCCGAGCGAGCCTGCTCGCAACGGCGGCGGAAATCGGGATCGAAGGGATCGACCGTCCCGAACCGGTCGGGCCGGAAGGCGCCGAGATCGAAGGGTGGTTCCTCGTCCGCCGCCAGCGCCGCTGCCGCCCGCCCGATGCCGCCGCTGGCGGCGATCCCCGCGCCGCAACACCCGGTCGCCAGCAGCAACCCCGCCACGCCTGGCATCGCGCCCAGCACGAACAATCCGTCCGGCGTGTAGGTGGAGGGACCGGTGATATAACTTTGAATCGCCAGTTCGGACAAGGCGGGCAGGAAACGCTCCAGCAACGCCGCGCCTTCGTCCAGCGACTCCCAACCCCGGTCGTCGCCGAAACTCAGGTTGGCGAGATCGTCGGGTAGGTCCCGAGGGTCCACGCTGACCGAGCGCGTCTCGCGCAACCCGAACAGCAGACCGCCGACCTCGGGCCGAGTGTAGGCGCGGGCGTCGGGGAGGATGACGAGCGGATGCTGGCGTGGAAACCGCGGATGCGGCGCGGTGATCCAGTACTGACTGCGCACCGGCGCCGAGGGAATGCCGAAACCGGCCTGGCGGGCCAGCACCGCCGACCAGGCACCGGCGGCCAGCACGACCCGCGGGGCGTGATAGTCGCCCTGCGTCGTGCGTACCCCCGTTACCCGTCCCGATGCCAGCAACAGGTGCTGGACCGCGACGTTTTGCGTCAGGATCGCGCCCTGCTGACGGGCGGCGCGGGTGTAGGCCCGAGCCAGCCGATAGGGATCGATGTAGCCATCATCCGGGGTAAAGAGGGCCGCCTGTATGGGTTCCGCATTCAGCCAAGGGACTAGCAACGGTAGATCGTGCGGATCGAGCCACCGCATTCGGACGCCGTGCCGCTCGTTGAGATCGGCCAGTTCCCGCAACTCCCGCGCCCGGTCGGCCGAAGCGGCGAGATGCAGGCTGCCGACCCGATGCAGGTCCAGCGGGTCGTCCAGCGTTTGTTCCAGATCGGCGATGTCGCGATAGGTCTGTCGGACCAGCGGAATCAGCGCTGGCTGACTCCGCGCCTGGGTCAACAAAGCGGCGGCGCGGCTGGTGGCGGCGCTCGCCAGCATCTGGCGTTCCAACACCACGACCCGGCCGCGACCGAGCCGGCGGTAGTGATACGCGATGCTCAGGCCGAGAATGCCGCCGCCGATGACGATTAGATCCGCCGAGGCGACTGGCGTGGAAGGCGCGTTCATGCCTGGAATCGCTCCTTTTCGATCTCGGCGATGCAGGTTTCCAGGATCTCCAGCGCGGCGTCGAGTTCCGGCTCGCGAACGATCAGCGGCGGCGACAGGGTCAACACGTTGCCCAGACTGATCTTAAAGCTCAGACCCCGCGCCAGCGCCCGGTACAAGACCGCGTCGGCGGCGTCGTTGGCCGGGGTTTTGGTCTCCCGGTCGTTCACCAACTCCACGCCGAGCAGTAGACCCCGGCCCCGCACGGCGCCGATCAGTGGATGCCGCTCCCGCATCTCCTCCAGTCGGCTCAAGGCATGTTCGCCCATTCGGCGGGCGTTTTCGACCAAACCCTCATCCGCGATGATGTCCAGCGTGGTCAGCGCGGCGCGGGCCAACACCGGATTCTTCTCGTGGGTATAGTGGCCGAAGGCCCAGTGCTGTCCCACGTCCAGTTCCGCCCGGCAGAGCGTGGCGGCGATGGGCAATACTCCACCGCCCAGGGCCTTGCCCAACACCAGGATGTCCGGAATCGCGCCCTCGTGCTCGCAGGCGAACCAGCGGCCGGTTTTGCCCAAGCCGGTGGGAATTTCATCGAAGACCAGCAGCGCGCCGTGCGCGGCGCAAGCCTCGCGAACCGTCGGCCAAAATCCTGGCGGCGGCACGTAGGGGACCGCTCGCGTCGGTTCGGCGATCACCGCCGCGACGTCGCCTTC
>JAWOHQ010000019.1:0-5273 GCA_046485105.1 Candidatus Competibacteraceae bacterium
GATCGGCGTTAGTTACGGCCTGTTGACCGTCCTCGCCTTGCGCACGATGCGCCGTCCCCTCACCCGCGCCTGGGGCGACTCGCGGCAGGCTAAGGCGGATTTGCTCGGCTTCTTTGGCGAGCGGCTCACCGGCACGGAGGATATTCGCGCGAACGGCGCCGAACCTTACACCATGCGCCAACTCTTCGCGCTGATGCGGCGCATCACACAGCGGTGGATCAGGGCTATGGTGCTCGAAGGCGTCAGCTACGACGCGGTGTGGCTCGTCTCGCTCATCGCCAAAATCGCGGCGCTGGCGCTGGGCGCGTGGCTTTTCTTCGACGGGCGCGCGACGGTCGGCACGGTGTACCTGATCTTCGGCTATGTCGGGCAGTTGGAAGCGCCGCTCAGCGCGATCCAACATCGCGTCAGCGATCTGCAACGCGCCAGCGCCGGCATCGCCCGCGTAGAAGAGGTGCTGCACGCCGCGCCGTCCGTCATCGAACACCCCCACCCCGTCCGCGACCTACCGCATGGCTCAGCCGCCGTCGCCGTGGAGAACGTGAGCTTCCAATACCACGACATCCCCGACAACGGCGCGCTGGTGCTGCACGCACTGCACCTGCCGCCGGACTTACACGCCGAATACCTGCAAGCCCAACTGACGCCGCCCGAAAAACAGGCGGCGTTCCATCTGCTGGAACGGCGCATCGTCGAGCGCAAGCCGGCCGCCTACCTGACCCAGCGCGCCTGGTTCATGGGTCTGCCGTTCCAGGTGGACGAGCGGGTATTGATCCCGCGCTCGCCATTGGCGGAACTGATCGAACGGCATTTCGCGCCTTGGGTATCGGACAGCCGGCAGGTCAACGCGATTCTGGACCTGGGAACCGGCAGCGGTTGTATCGGCATCGCCTGCGCCTACGCTTTTCCGGACGCTCGCGTGGACTTGGCGGATATTTCCCCCGACGCCTTGGACGTGGCGCGCCGCAATGTCGCCGAACACGGCCTGGAGGATCAGATCGAGATCATTCAGTCCGATCTGTTCTCCGCGCTCAAGGGCCGCCGCTACGACCTGATCATCAGCAATCCACCCTACGTCGGCCTGGAAGAACTGGACGACCTGCCGGCCGAATACCATCACGAGCCACGGCTGGGGTTGGTCGCCGGGGTGGAAGGGCTGGATGTGGTCGTGGAAATCCTGCGCCAGGCCGCCGATTATCTACAGCGCGATGGGCTGTTGATCGTCGAGGTCGGCAACGCCCAGTATGCTCTGTGCGAAGCGCTCCCGGACGCGCCGTTTACCTGGCTGGAATTCGAGCGCGGCGGCCAAGGGGTGTTTTTGTTGAATGCCGCGCAACTACGCAACATTTAGAGGCAGTAAGCCCCAGGGATGGGGTGAACAACCGATGGATGAAGGAGTAGACCCCGCTCGAACCCGGATGAGGCGCGGCGGGCAAGATTTGTCAGCTTGCTCCCAACCCCCCTACTTGCTAGCATTGGGAGTTTTTGACAACCCGGTGCTTTCAATAACATGTTCAAATGGTTGCGCGGGAAGTTTTCCAGCGATCTCTCGATTGATTTGGGAACGGCTAACACGCTGATTTACGTTCGGGGGGCCGGCATCGTACTCAACGAGCCGTCGGTGGTCGCGATCAATCAGGATCCAGTGCGGGGCGTTCGGACCATTGCCGCGGTCGGGACGGACGCCAAGCGGATGCTGGGCCGTACGCCCAACAATCTCTCGACCATTCGGCCGATGAAGGACGGGGTGATCGCCGACTTCACCGTGACCGAGAAAATGCTGCAACATTTCATTCGTAAGGCGCACCCCCGCAAGTTTTTAACCCACCCCAGTCCACGGGTGCTGATCAGCGTGCCCTGCGGCTCGACCCAGGTCGAGCGGCGGGCGATCCGCGAATCGGCGATGGGCGCCGGCGCCCGAGTGGTGTACCTGATCCCCGAACCGATGGCGGCGGCCATCGGCGCCGGCATCCCGGTCGAGGAAGCCTGCGGCGCCATGGTGCTGGATATCGGCGGCGGCACCTCGGAGGTCGCGGTCATTTCCCTCAACGGCATCGTCTACGCCGGCGCGGTGCGGATAGGCGGCGACCGCTTCGACGAGGCCATCATCAACTACGTGCGCCGCAATTTCGGGGTACTGATCGGCGAGCCTACCGCCGAGCGGATCAAGCACGAGATCGGCAGCGCCTATCCCACCGCCGAAGTGCGTGAAATCGAGATCAAGGGCCGTAACCTGGCCGAGGGCGTGCCGCGCAGCTTTACCCTCAACAGCAACGAAATCCTTGAAGCCTTGCAGGAGCCGTTGTCGGGCATCGTCAGCGCGGTCAAGATGGCGCTGGAAGCGACCCCGCCGGAACTGGCCGCCGACGTGGCCGAGCGGGGCATCGTGCTGACCGGGGGCGGCGCGTTGATGCGCGAGATCGACAAGTTGATCATGGAGGAAACCGGGCTGACCGTGGTGGTCGCCGAGGATCCCCTGACCTGCGTGGCGCGGGGCGGCGGTCGAGTGCTGGAACTGATCGCCAAGGACGAACGGGCCATTGACGCCTTCGCCATCGAATGACCGTTGACCGCTCTTAAACCCAGCAGGCGCATCCGCCACTTGTTCGCGATCAATCCGACAGCCACTCTCCGACTGGGGTTATGGGTCGTACTGGCCATTGCCTTAATGACGGTGGATCACCGCTATCGTTATCTGGATGGGGCGCGCGACGTGTTGGCCACCGCTGTTTATCCGCTGCATCATCTGGTGGGATTGCCGACCGCCACCCGGAATTGGTTGATCGAAAATCTGGCCAGCCGCGGCGCCCTGCTGGATGAGAACGCCCGCCTCCGCGAGAAGCAGGTTTTTCTCAATGCCCAGTTGCAGAAGCTGATCGTCCTGGAGGCCGAAAATCGCCGGCTGCGTTCCCTGCTGGAATCGGTGGTCAATGCGCCGGAGCGGGTGTTGATCGCCGAGCTGCTGGCGGTGGATTTCGATCCCTACCGGCATCACATCCTGATCAACCGCGGCCGCCAGCACGGCGTTTACGTCGGCCAGCCGGTTCTCGATCAGCACGGGGTGATCGGCCAAGTCATCCGGGCCGATCCCCTGACCGCCTCGGTGATTCTGGTCACCGATCCCCACCATGCCCTGCCGATCCAGGTCAACCGGACCGGGGTTCGTACCCTGGCGCTAGGCACCGGCCATTTCCAAAAACTGGAACTGCCGCACGTCCCCAACCACGAAGACGTGAGAACCGGCGATCTCCTGATCACCTCTGGACTGGGTGGGCGGTTTCCGCACGGTTACCCGGTCGGTACGGTGACCGAGGTGGGCTTCGATCCCGGCAGTCCGTTCGCGCGCATCATCGCCCGACCGGTCGCGCGGCTGGATCGAATTCGGGAGGTGATGCTGTTGGAGAATCTGGACGTGCTCGCGGAGCCGGAATCGACCGAAGCGGTCGGTCCGGCCGATCCACCCGAAACGCCATGACGGTGGCGCATCCTCAGGGCGGCTGGATCATCGCGCTGAGCTTTCTGGCGGCCCTCCTGTTGTCCGGCATTCCATTTCCGGGCGGGCTGGCGCCGTTCCGTCCCGACTGGGTGGCGATGGTGTTGATATACTGGTGTATGGCGTTGCCCCATCGAGTGGGAATCGGTACCGGTTGGCTGGTGGGGCTGGGATTGGACGTGGTTCGCGGCGCGCTGCTGGGCCAGCACGCCCTGGCCCTGGCCGCCGTGGCCTACCTGACGCTGCAAACCTACCAGCGCATCCGGATTTATTCGCCTTGGCGACAGGCGTTCAGCGTGCTGGTGTTTCTGCTGATCGAACAGGTCCTGCTCTTCTGGATCAGCGGGGTGATCGGCTACCCGCCGCGCGACGGCTGGTATCTGGCGCCGGCGCTGGGCGGCATGGTGTTCTGGCCGCTGTTGTTCGTGGTCCTGCGCGACGTGCGCCGCCACTTCCAGGTGACCTGAGCTGCCAAGCCATCGACGATGAAAACCTGGCGTCCACTCGCGCGGGAACCCTTGACCAGGGAAAAGGACGATACCGCCGAAAGCGAGCTGTTTTTCCGGCGCGCCCTGATCCTGTTGGGCGCGGTCTTGCTGGGATTGCTGGCGGTGGGCGGGCGGCTGGTTTATCTCCAGGTGCTCAATCACGAGCGCTTTACCACCCTGTCCGACGGCAACCGGGTTCGCCTGCAACCGCTGCCGCCGACCCGCGGCTTCATTTTCGACCGCAACGGCGTCGTGCTGGCCGACAATCTGGCCTCCTACCATCTGGAAATCACCCGCGAACAGGTCCCGGATCTGGACGCCACGCTGGCGGAACTGCGCCAGCGCATCGAACTCACCGATCTTGATATCGAGCGCTTCCGGCGACTCCTCCAGCGCAGTCCGCCCTACTCGGGCGTACCGTTACGGTTCCGGTTGACCGACAAGGAAATCGCCCGACTGGCGATCGATCTGTACCGGTTCCCCGGCGTGGATATCAAGGCGGACCTGACCCGTCGTTACCCCTTGGGACCGCGCACCGTCCATGTAGTCGGCTACGTCGGACGAATCGATGAAAACGAGATGCGCCGGATCGATCCGGGTCAGTATCGGGGCAGCACCCACATCGGCAAACTCGGGATCGAACGTTCTTACGAAGATGTCCTGCGCGGTCGCGCCGGCTGGCAGCAGGTCGAAACCAACGCCGAGGGCCGACCCCTGCGCGTGCTGAGCCGCACGCCGCCGACGCCGGGTCAGCATCTTCATCTGACCCTCGACATGCGCTTGCAGATGGCCGCCGAACAGGCGTTGGAGGGTCATAACGGCGCCATCGTCGCCCTCGATCCCCGCAACGGCGAGGTGCTGGCCCTGGCCAGTCGGCCGACCTATGACCCCAATCCGTTCGTCAACGGCATCGATTTCGCGTCCTACCGGGCGCTCAATACCTCCAGTGACCGGCCGTTGATCAACCGGGCGCTGCGCGGCGTTTATCCGCCGGGCTCGACCATCAAGCCGTTGATGGCCTTGGGTGGACTGGAGCATGGAACGGTCAACCGCCACAGCGGCGTGTACTGTCCCGGCTACTACCGGCTGCCGGGATCGAGTCACCGATTTCGCTGCTGGCGGCGGAGCGGGCACGGCAGCGTCAGCATGGACCGGGCGATCGCCCAATCCTGCGATGTGTATTTCTATAGCCTGGCGGTCAACCTGGGCATCGAAAAATTTCATGCGTTTCTCAGTCAGTTCGACCTGGGCCGGCCGACCGGCATCGATCTGCCCGCCGAGGCGAGCGCGCT
>JAWOHQ010000147.1:0-3971 GCA_046485105.1 Candidatus Competibacteraceae bacterium
CTTTTGGCGGGTGGTCAATCAAAACCTTGCGAAAGTCGCATGAGAGACAGCAATCCTGCAGGCCCTTCAGGCGATACGTTACCCGATCTTAACGACCCCGATTGATGGTCATCCTTTGATTTTCAGCCGCGCCATCAACGTCGCGCGATCCAAACCATACAGCGCATCCAGCAACGCCACCTGCAAGCTGCCTGGTCCCCGCGCCTGCTCCGCCGCCAGTTCCCCGGCCACGCCGAACACCGCCAGTCCCGCCACCGTCGCCGCGAACGCATCGGGTTCCACCGCCAGAAACGCCCCGATCACCGCCGTCGCCGAACAACCCAGCCCGGTGACCCGGGTCATCAAGGGATGACCGTTATGGATTTCCGCTACTCGCTTGCCCGCGATCACATAATCCACCGCTCCGGTCACCGCCACCACCGCCCCAGTCTCTTCCGCCAGGCGGTGCGCCGCATCCAGCGCGGAATCCGAACCATGCAGGCTATCTACTCCCCTACCCTGCCCCGCCGGCGTTTGTTGCGCCAGGGTCAGAATCTCCGAACCGTTGCCGCGAATGACGCTCGGTCCCAACCGCGTCAAAGCCCCGGCCGCCGCTCGTCGGTAAGGCGTCGCTCCCACCCCCACCGGATCGAGAATCCACGGCACACCGACTGCTTTCGCGCGCATCGCCGCCAGCTTGCTGGCCGCGACTTGTTCCGAATACAGCGTCCCGATATTGATCACCAGCGCCTGGCAGAGCGCCACGAAATCCTCCACCTCATCGGTGGCATGGATCATGGCCGGCGACGCGCCCACCGCCAGCAAGGCGTTCGCGCTGTTGTTCATCACCACGAAATTAGTGATGTTATGCACCAGCGGTTGCCGCTCGCGCACGGCGGTCAGCAAAGTCCAAATAACATCGGGCGACATAGCAATCCTTAAAATTCAACTAAATGCAAAACGCTCGAACGCTTTCCCGGCGCTAGGTCAAGGGCCGGTCGTGAAAACCGGATTTTCCTGCTCCACCACCCGCACGAAGGTCGTGCGCTTGGTCAACTCCTTCAGCTTCCCGGCGCCGACATAGGTACATGCCGAGCGCAATCCGCCCAGGATATCCCGCACCGTCTCCGCCACCGGACCCCGGTATGGCACGATGACGGTCTTACCTTCCGAAGCCCGATACTCGGCCACCCCACCGCTGTACTTCTCCATCGCGGTTTTCGAACTCATGCCGTAGAACAACACGTAACGCTGTCCATCCCGTTCCACGATCTCCCCGCCGCCCTCGTCGTGCCCGGCCAGCATCCCGCCCAGCATCACGAAATCCGCCCCCGCGCCAAAGGCCTTGGCGATATCGCCGGCGCAGGTGCAACCGCCGTCCGAGATGATATGCCCGGACAAGCCATGCGCGGCGTCAGCGCATTCGATGATCGCCGACAACTGCGGGTAACCGACCCCGGTTTTGACCCGGGTGGTGCAGACCGACCCCGGCCCGATGCCCACCTTGACGATATCGGCGCCCGACAGGAGCAATTGTTCCACCATCTCCCCCGTCACCACATTACCCGCGATGATGATCCGATCCGGGTGGCGTTCGCGCACCTGGCTGACGCAAGCCGCGAAATGCTCCGAATAACCGTTGGCCACATCCAGACAGATGAAGGACAACTCCGGATGACGCTCCAGAATCCGATCCAGTTTCTCCAAGTCGCGGTCGAGAATGCCCGCGCTGACCGCCACGTGCGCCAGCCCGTCTTCGCGCCCCTCGGCGCGCAAGCTGGCAGCGAACCCCTCCCATTCCTCCAGGGAGTAATGCTTGTGGACCGCCGTGAACAGCCCGTGCCGCGCCAGCGCCGAGGCGAGCGCGAAGGTGCCCACGGTATCCATGTTGGCGGCCATGACCGGAATCCCCGTCCAGGTTCGGCCGCTGTGCCGGAACGCGAACGTCCGCTCCAGCTCCACTTGCGCGCGGCTACCCAACGTCGAGCGCTTGGGACGAATGAGGACATCCTTGAAACCCAACTTGAGATCGGCTTCGATGCGCATGGTGTTTCGCCGCTAGACGCGCCCGTAAAGTTCCAACAAATGCCGGTAGTGTCCGGCGATCTGCGGGCCGACCTGCTCCCAGCGGAATCGCCAGCGCCAGTTGCCGTCGGGGATGCCTGGCCGGTTCATCCGATCCTCGCCGCCCAGTCCCAACAAATCCTGCATCGGCAACACCGCCAGCCGCGCCACCGAGGCCAAGGCCGCCCGGGCCAACAATTCCGGCATCTGTTCCGGTCCACCACCCAAATAATCAAAAAGATGCCCGCGAGTCCCCTCGTCCAGTTCCTCGAACCAACCCATCGTGGTGTTGTTGTCGTGCGTGCCGGTGTAGATCACCGCGTTGGGGATATGCTGATGGGGTAGATAAGGATTGTCGGCCCCACCGCCGAACGCGAAGTGCAGCACCTTCATCCCCGGCAGGCCGTGCGCCTCACGCAATGCATCCACCTCGGGCGTGATGATGCCGAGATCCTCGGCCACCAGCGGCAGGCCGCCGAACTCCTCCCGCAACGCTCGAAATAGTTCGTCGCCGGGAGCCGTTTGCCAGCGTCCGTGAATGGCGGTTTCGGCTTCAGCCGGGATTTCCCAATACGCTTCCAGTCCGCGAAAATGATCGATCCGCAGCAGATCGAACTGGGTCAACTGGGTGCGGATTCGCTCTTTCCACCATTGAAAACCGTCGTCGCACATCCGCTCCCAGGCATAGTGCGGATTCCCCCAGAGCTGGCCGGTGGCGGAAAAATAATCGGGGGGAACCCCGGCTACCACCTTACGCCGACCTTCTCGATCTAAGAGAAACTCGTCGCGGCGCGCCCAGACATCGGCGCTGTCGTAACCGACGAACAACGGGATATCCCCGAACATCAGAATGCCCTGCTCGTTAGCGTGCTGTTTGAGCGCAGTCCATTGGCGATAAAACAGAAATTGCTCGAACTTGCATTGCTCGACGGCTTCGGCGTGTCGCACGCGCACGGTAGCCAGCGCCTCGGGCTGGCGGTCGCGCAGCGCCTCGGGCCAGTTGAACCAGGCTTGTTGTTCGAGAGCCTCCCGAATGCCTTGATAGAGCGCGAAGTCTTCCAACCAGTACCCGTGATGGTGTTGGAATACCGCATAAGCATCCCGCTCGGCGCCGCCGTGCGCCAAAAACCCCTGTTGAGCTTCGCGCAGGCGCCGCTGCCGATAGCTCCATCCTTCTTCTCCGGCGCTTGGTCCCTCATCCGGCTGGAGCCAGCCCGCCTCCACCAGCGGCTCCAATGCGATCAGCCGTGGGTTGCCCGCATGGACCGACTGGGCCGAGTACGGTGACAGGTCGTCGTGGGGCGGTCCCAGCGGTAGCGTCTGCCAGACCGTGAACCCGCAGGCGGCCATGAATTCCACAAATCGATAGGCATCCGGTCCCAGATCACCATTACCGAACCTGCCGGGTAACGAGGTGGGATGCAACAATAGTCCCGCGCGCCGCCGGTCGAGTGGCGAACCCGTACTCATGAATGATTGCTCCTGAATGATGGAGGTGGGTATGAAGGGGTGAGGTTGGAAGGTTGGAAAAGGTGAGGCTTTTCAGCGGATGCGCGGCAGCTCCTGGCCGAGCATCTCGCGGGTGATCAGGACCACGCCCTGCTCGGTCCGGTAAAAGCGCCGGGCGTCTTCCTCGGGATTTTCCCCGACCACCGTGCCCGGCGGGATGATGCAGCCCCGGTCGATGATCGCTCTGCGGAGCTGACAGTAGCGGCCGATATCGACTTCCGGCAAAACCACTCGCTCCTGTTCCCTCAAGTGCAAGTGCATTCCTTCGTCCAATTGCGGGACGCGGTAGTGTTGCCGGAAGTCGACATCGGCCGCTACTGCCAGCTTCGCAAGGTGATCATCGATCGGGCGTGCATCGGTCCGCCCGGCACGGTGGTCGGGGAGAATCCCGAGGAAGACCCCCGGCGCTTCTACCGGAC
>JAWOHQ010000171.1:0-9405 GCA_046485105.1 Candidatus Competibacteraceae bacterium
CAGATGGCCGATTTCCGGGTCGACGATTTCGGAGGCGCCAATCCCGAGCCCGCTCGCGACACGGGGATAGCGGGCGGCGAAGGCCCGGCCCTCGCGCTCCAGCGCATCGAGTTCGCGGAGGTAGAAGTCCAGGAGATCCTCGTGATCGTCACCCGCCACCGGCCGCCCCCGGTGCCGCCTCCAGGTCGACCTGCCACGTCAGCCGTTCGGTGAACGTGCCGTAGCGCAGGGACCCGCTGATCCGACAGAGCACGGCGTCGGCCCGCCGCGGCGCCCGCACGACCTCCACCTCGACCGCCTCCAGGCGCGGTTCGAAACGCGCGATGGCGGCGACGATGTCGGCGGCGATGGCGGCCCGCGCCCCGGCCGCCGCCGCGGACGACGCCGTCCAGTCCCGAACGCCGTAGGCAGCGGATTCTTGCGGTAGTAGTCCTGATGATAGTCCTCCGCCTCATAAAACGCCTTGAACGGCACGATCTCGATCACCACCGGATCGGCGTAGCGGCCACTGTCCGCCAGCGCTTGCCTGGAGGCTTCCGCCAACCGTCGCTGTTCGTCGTCGTGGTAAAAGATGGCCGGGCGGTACTGCCGGCCGCGGTCGACAAACTGGCCGTCGGCGTCGGTCGGATCCATCATCCGCCACAAGCCCTGCAACAGCCCCTCGTAGCTAATGACGGCAGGGTCGTAGTGAACCTGCACCGCTTCGGTGTGACGCGTGCTGCCGGAGGAAACTTGCGCGTAGGTGGGGTTTTCCAGTTCGCCGCCGCTGTAGCCGGACACCGCCTCGACGACACCGGGGAGCTTCTCGAAGGCTTCTTCGACGCACCAGAAGCAACCACCGGCAAAGGTCGCGATGCTCAGGGAGGAATCGTTCGGGGCGTGCTTCGACACAACCGAAATCTCGTTTGCGGCGTGGGTCCGAAGCCCGATGACCGCGATGGCAAGAACAAGCGCCAATACGGCTAACGGAGCGCGATATCGTAGTGGTTTCATGCGCTTCACCTTTGTGGTCTGTTGCAATACCAGAGGGGTCATTGTGGCGGCGGGTCTTCACGAAACGGTCTGCAAGAGGTTACAAATCGGTAACGCGCGACCGCCGACGGCGCGATTTTTGCGCAAGTCCCCGAAGCGAATGTTCGCTTAACGGCCGAGAACGTGGCGTCCTCTGCGTCGAGCCGCCAGGCCGCTTGCAGGACCGGCAGCAATGCCTGCCGCTCGATGGACGTGACGGCCTTGGAGATCGCGATCTGGACGAATTTTCGGCTGTCCCTTACCGATCAGTGATGTTCGGGATGTGTATCTTGACCGAGAAACGAGGTCATGGCGCACATTTGCGGACGCATTGCAGACGGCAAAATCCCGGGCAACGGCCTTGCGCTGCAACAAGAACTTCTTGGTCGGTAAATCCATTAACCCAATGTTCTTCCCTACCGCACTGCAATGCGCCTGCAACGCTCGTATGTTCCGCCGTTACTGACCGCTGATGTCCCGCTGAACCGCCAGATACTGGGTCACGCGGCCGTCCCGCATCACGGGGGTGACCTTCCACTCAATGTCGAAGGTGGAACCGTCCTTGCGGTAATTGACCGTACTGCCATGGAAGGTTCGTCCTTGGCGCAGATCCTCCGCGAGCCTGCCAGTAACCGCTTTATCCGTCTTCGGACCCTGAAGGATGCCCGGCGTCTGTCCCAGCACCTCCTCCGCGGAGTATCCAGTCATTTCGGTGAAGCCCTGATTGACAAAGATCACCTTGTGACCGCCATGGTCATCCGTGGCCTCCGTCACCATCACGGAATCGAAGCTCAGGTCCGCGAGTGCCTGGAAAAGCGGTGAATCGAGAAACTCTCGGGAGTCTTTCATTCAAAATCTCCTGGGTTCGGAAGTGGCGCGGGCGAGCGTGCCCGTGAGTTGAGCCGGACAGCGGCTCCAAGACGATTAAGGTGGTCATGCCTGAATCAAAAAAAGGATAGGAAATCCAAACGCCTATGTGAAAGTATCCCCTCATGCACTGAGCCTGTCAAGGCCGAAGCAAAATGGGTGAAATCCGCTCTTACGCTCGTTGTGCAGGCCTGTACATCGGGCCTGCTACGCACAGTGACGGCAGCACCAGGAACGACCCCATAGCGCCCGATCAATCGATTGCAGCCGATCCAGATCAAAGAATGCGGCGAATGTCATGCCCAGGCCTCCGCGGCAACAAGGGGACTTCCGGCGAGCTTACCGCCGCTACTCTTGCCGAGGGAGAGCATGATGTTTAAATTCCATCTAAACAAACTGCTGGGGTTAGCCATGACCGAAACCGTCCTCGACATCAAACATTGGGGCAATAACCTGGGCGTGCGTCTGCCTGCGGCAATCGCGCGTGCTGCGCACCTGCACGCCGACCAGCGCGTACGCATCACGGTGGAAGGCGAGCGGATCATCATCACGCCCATCCACGACGCCCCCCTCAGTCTGGAGCAACGCCTGGCCCGTTTCGACCCGCAACGCCACGGCGGCGAAGCCATGCCGGCCGACGCGGCGCTGGGCGCCGAACAATGGTGAAGACCGCCAAAGCCTGGGCGCCGGATCGCCAGGACGTCATCTGGATCGACCGCAACCTGCGGCGCGGGCAGGAAATGCGCGATGTCGATCCCTTTCTCGTTCTTTCGCCCAAAGCCTTCAACGAACGCACCTCGCTGGTCATCGGCCTGCCCATGACCACCGCCGCCTACAACGCCGACAACCCCTTTGCCGTCGCCGTGGGCGCCGCCGGCGGACGCAAGGCCGGACAGACCAGCTACGTGCTCTGCCACCAGCCTAAGTCCTTCGACTGGCGCTTGCGCGGCGGCGCCCCGCACCCGATGAAACGGATACCCGATATCCGCTTCGCCGAAGTGCTGGTCGTGCTCAACCAGATCGTGCAACTGGCCTGAACCCGCGCTAGCCGGCATTGCGCCGTAGGCATTGTTGCGCTGGCCCATGTCCAACAGGCGCGGCAGGCCCAGATGATCGCCGCATGCCTGCTGATTGAGGCGATACTTGCCGCAACCCAGCGTCAGGATAAAAGAATCCGGGCCAATCAGCTCAATCTGAGCGGCGAAACTTTTTCCCGCATCCTGCGCCGGTTGATCGAGGCGGGGCTGATCGTCGCCGAGGACGGTCCAACGTTGAAAATTATCTCTCGGAAAGGACTCCAACAGGTGTGCGATGGCCTGTTTCCCAATTTGTAATCCAAACCGTGGAGAATCCTCATGAGCGAATTATTCCGAATCGCCGTTCTTGGTCTGCTGCTCGCTGCGATCTCGATTCCCTCTACGGGGGCGGAAGTGACGGTGCGGTTCGTGGAGCCGGAGCGCTACACGGATATCGGTCGATTTGGGCGCGATACGGAACGCAACCTGCGCGTCTTGCAAAGCCATCTCGAACAACAGGGCGCGCGGTGCCTCGCCGAAGGCGAAACGCTGACGATCGAGGTTCTGGATGTGAATTTGGCGGGGCGCAACGAATGGTGGCGTCGCGCTGGTTACGACCTGCGGGTGATACGTGAGATCACCTTTCTTGAGTTCGCGGACGTTTGTGGCATACATGGTCAGGAGACTCATACATGATGTGTATCACACGGCGTAGCCTAACGGTTTCCGGTTCGATGAGGAGGCGCTCGTTCTGGGCGCGCGGCAGATCCAGCCTGACGGTATGCGTCACCACCGGCACGGTGATGATAAAAATGATCAGCAATACCAGCATGATATCGACCAGCGGGATCATGTTGATCTCGCTCATCTCCGTGTCGTGTTCGTCCGATCCGTTGCCAAAGGCCATGTCAGCTCGCCTCCTTCCGACCGAGGCGAGGATGGCCAGGCCGCTCTGCATCCGCTCGGCGCTCTCGTCGATGGTGGTGCGCAGGCAGGCCGTGAGCCACTCGGCCAGACACAGTTGGTCATGCAGTTTCTGCCGGCGGGCGAGATGGTGGTCGCGGGCTTGGATGCCTTCCTCGACCAGATGCCGGAAAGGATTGGCGCGGCGACGATTCGATCCGAGCAGGTCCAGACCTTCTTCGAGACTCTCGGCGTGCCAGAAACACGTGGCGCGGCGCGCGGCGCGGCGCAGCCGCAGCGCCCGCAGGCTGCCCAGTACGTGATCGCCTGGCGCCTTGGCGCGCGGGCACGTAGCGCCAGCGCCGCACCGCATCGAGCGCCAGATTGATCGAGCCGACGGAAGCCGCTCGAGGCGCGAAGCCGGATCTGGCCCACCGAGCCGTCCGGCAGGATGTAGACGTCCAGCAGCACCCGGCCTTCTTCCCGTAGACGCCGCGACGGGGCGGGATAAACCGGAGCCGGGTTGTTCAGGTGTGATGCATCGACGCGCGGCGGCACGCCTGGCGACGGGCGGGCCGGGCGGGCCGGATGGTCCCGGCGGACCCGGCGGTCCCGGCGGCCCCGTGGGCGGTCGAGTCCAGCTTTGCGCCGAATCGGGCGTCCGGGTTTCGGGCTTGGTCGCGGCTGGTTTCGGTGGTCGCGCGGGCTTAGGTTTTGGTTTGGGCGCCGTGAGGGCTTTTTCCGAAGGCGGCTTGGGTTTCGGGGGGCGGTTCCGGCTTGGGCTTGGGTTCCGGCGGTGGCGGCTCCGGCTCTGGTGGCGGCCGCGCGGTTTCGGGTTCCGGTGGCGTTGGCGCCGGTTCGGGAGGACCCGGCACGGACGCCGGCGGCGCCGTCGGCAGCGGTTGCGGCGGCGTCAGCGCCTCACTCGGCACCAGCACCCCTTGAATCGCGGGCGGCACGACCTTCGGTGGGGTATGCCCGAGACTCATTGTTACCCAGAACAGCAGGCCAACGTGCGCCGCGACGACGACGATGATCGAAATGATGCGTTCCAGATCAACGACCGGCATGCTGGTTTTTTGTGGATTCAGGTTATAAGGTAATTGAGAATATTTTTCATTATAGCCAAATTTTTGTTTGACATATAATTGAGAATCATTATCATTAAATGCAAGGTTTGTTTTACATGGAATCTCCGATGTGCGAACTGCATCATAACGTGCTGATATCATTAAAAGAAAATCAGGAAGCTTCCCCGGCCTTGCCGCCGGGATCGCGCAAAAAGTTCTGTTTGGACGGCGGAGCATTGGAGGAACCTTATCTAGCGGCTTTTTTGCCGCCCCCTCCGGAAGCGCCCCGGTCAACGCCCGCGACCCTGCGTAAAAAGCTCTGGGAACTGGGTCGGTACTATCACTGTAGCGTCATCGGCACCTGCCTGACCCTGACGGAATTGCGGCAAATCCAGCGGCAGCTGGGCGGCGTCGCGCAGGCGCTGGACTCCGACTACGACGTGCATGGGGCATTCGTCAGCGCGGCGCGGGAAGCCGTACCCGCCAGCCGCTTGATCCACAAGTTGCTGGATCGCAAATACAAATCCGCCATCCAGCAACTCATCAAGGTGCGGACAGTGGAAGAATTCACCGCCTACTGGGACGCGGCGCTGGCCAGCGGGGAGATCGCCGGGGCTTATTGGGCCTTGATCACCCAGGCGGGCGTACCGTACTCCATGCTCGAACGGATCTACGGCGAGGTCCACATGCTGTCGCATCTGTCCGGCGCGTCCATCCGGGTGGACCTGCAGGAATTGAATCGCTTGCGCCGGCGCTGCCCGGAACTGGAAGCGCAGTTGGCCGAGGCCAAAGCCACGGCGCGTCGTCGGCTGGCCGAGCAGCAGGACATCGGCCGGGAGGATGCCCGGGCCCAGCTTTGGGATGTGGTGCGACAGGCGGACGCCGTGCTTTGCCCGCTGGATTGCGTGAGCCATGACGCGGTGCATCGGATCAAACGCTTCTGCGAACGCCACACCAAACCCCTGGTGTTATTGCCGCGCGCCAGCTTGGCGGCCTTCAACCGGGGCCTGAACGCGGTGTCATCATGAGGACCACTGCCATGATGAGGAAAGCCGCGCTCGCGCGGACGGGTACGTCAAGTCCCGGATTCCACGCGGTCCGCACCCCAGACCCCACCGAGGAAGAACCGCGGGTCGGGCTGGAAATCAGCACTGAAAAACTCTACCAGCTTCTGATGTGTGGAGCGGTGAGCGTGACCGATTTCCGCTGTCTCGACCGGGCGTCCAAGCACCACGTCCGAACCTTGTGCCTGCACGCCTGCGTGCAACGCCTGCATGAGACCGCCGCCAGGACCCCGCGACAGCGCTATCCGGAATACCCCTCACCGGAATACCCCTCATGAGTCCAGCGATATGAGCCCACCGATCCGCGAACTTCAATCCGCCCGCTCCCACGCCGACGGCGGCGAAACCCGCAAACGGCTGTCCAGCGCCGACCTGTTCGGCTCCGCCCAGGAAATTCTGATCGACCATGCCGGGCAGGAATACCGCCTGAGGGTTACCCGACAGGGCAAATTGATTCTGACCAAATAACCGACTCTTACGCCGCGTCCCCGAACGGACGCCGCGCCAGCCACCGGATGCCTCCCGGCGACGGCAGCCAGCCTGCTCGAACAACCTTGCTACGGAGGCATTTTTTTGTTGTGGAAAATCGTCGCGGATTGCCCCGCCCGAAGGGTCGTCACCGCCATTGCGCCTTGCGCTCTATCTCTCGCGTTGGCTGGAGTTCCCGCCCGGGCTGGGGAGGGCTGGAACGACTTCGACGGCCGCCAGCTCGACACGGTCACCGCCACCAAGACCGCCCATGATCCTTTCGCGGTCGCCGAATCGGTCAGCATCGTCGACCGCGAGGATATCGAAAGTACTCAAGCAGCCAATTTGGCCGACTTGCTGGGGGATTTGCCCAACGTGGACGTCGCCGGTGGCCCGCGCGCCATCGGCCAGCGCGTGGTCATTCGCGGCCTGTCCGACTCCCGAATCCTGTTCGCGATCGACGGCGCTCGACAAAACTACAATCGCGCCCACGAAAGCCGAATCTTTCTCGATCCCGAGCTGTTCAAGCGGGTGGAAGTGTTGCGCGGCCCGGCCTCGGCGCTGTGGGGCAGTGGGGCGCTCGGTGGGGTGGTTTCCTTCACGACCGTGGACGCCGCCGATTTTCTGGCACCGGGACAGACCTTCGGCGCGCGTCTCAAAGGCGGCTATCAGGATGTCAACGCGCAATCGGCCCGTACCCGGCAATCCGGGGCCGGGCGGCGTGACCACCAATCAGAACGTGCGCGACGCGGAACTGACCGGTTTCGAGGTGGAATTCACCTACGACGCGCCGCGTTGGTACGCAGGCGTGTCTTACGCCCGGACCCGGAGCGATAACGCTAATACCGGCGAACCGCTGTCCGCCATTCCCGCCGATGCCTGGTTGTTGCAAACCGGGGTGCGCTTCCCGGCGACGCAAACGACCCTGGAATGGCGAACCCAGGTCGTGGACGCACAGAACCGGATTCCGGTCGGCGGCCAGGCGACGCCGAGCTGCACGGTGCATGACCTTAATCTGATCTGGGTTCCGCGCCAGGGGGGCTTTCGAAAGACTGCGGATCGACGCCGGCATCGACAACCTGTCCGACGTCGATTACCGGCCACACCTGTCGGCGCTGAAAGCGCCGGGGCGCAACGTCAGAGCGGCGCTCTCCTATTCGTTCTGAGCCCTTGCGGGAGCCTGAAAAATCATGAATGCCCGATCGCTACACCACCCACAACACCAGCTCGCGCCTCAGGAGATCGAAGTCCGGGTGGGCTCGCTCATTCGCGGATATTTGCATCACCGTTCGACCGCCCTGGCCGTGGCTGTGGCTCAGCATATCGAGGCGCTGTGCGCCCATCCCGATTACCGCGGCTCCTGGGAAGAACGCTGCGCCCTCCGGCGGTTGGCCCGACATTGGAACGGCTTGGCCTGGATCGCCTCCACTCATGGTTTTCACCAACGAATCCAGCCCAGCACCGAAATCCGCTGGAGTATCGAATTTTGATGACAGCCGCCGCGCAACTATAGCTTCTGGTACTCACTGAAAACCGAAGGAGTTTCCCATGACCCACGTCGTTCTCTCCTCCACCCCCGAAACCGTTGAATCCATGCAACACGCCTGGCAGGACTTGCGCGAGAAAAAACCCAGCGCCCGCAATGCCGCCGCCTTGCTGGGCGTGGGCGTGGGCGTGGGCGTGGGCGTGGGCGTGGGCGTGGGCGTGGGCGTGGGCGAGGCCGAGGCCCAACTGGTCGCCAGCGGTTGCGGCCGTACCGCACGGCTCGCCGGCGATTGGGCCACATTGATCGAGACGCTGCCCTGCCTCGGTCGGGTGATGGCGCTGACCCGCAACGATCACGCCGTACACGAAAAAATCGGCGAGTACCGCAATGTTCGGATCATTGGCAATCTGGGCCTGGTGCTGGACGAAGGAATCGATCTGCGGTTGTTTCTCAGTCATTGGCATTACGGGTTAGCGGTGAACGCGGATCCGCAATTCGGCACGGCCGAAAGCCTGCAATTCTTCGACAACGACGGTACCGCGGTGCATAAGATTTATCTGACCGAGCACAGCGATCGACGCGCCTATGACCGCTTGGTGGATGCCTACCGATCCTCGAATCAGTCAACTCAACAAACCCTGCTGGCCAAGCCTTCGGAGCCTCCGGACCGACCCGATGAGGAAATCGACATCGTCGGGTTGCGCGCGCATTGGCAGGCCTTGCGCGATACCCACGATTTCCACGATTTGTTGAAGTCGTTCGGGGTGAGCCGCACCCAGGGCTTGCGTCTCGGGGGGCCGGATTTGGCGCGACCGGTGGAAACCGCGGCGGCAGCGGTATTGCTCGAATCCGCCTCCGAACTGCTACTCGACTCTGACAACCCTGGAACTGCTCCTAAACCAGGTCCGCCTCGACGGTCATTCCGCTTCCGGATCCGCCGTAATTCCGCTCCCCGACGATGAGACGCGATGATGATGGCGAAGACGATTGATTTCCATGAGCCCTCCGACGAGTTGCTCCCCGACCCCGCGTTAATTCAGACCGCGCTCTGTTATCTGATGACGCGCCATACCTTACGGCCGTGCCCAGGACTGGTTTACACGATCCTGCATCACCTGCAAATGCTGCTGGCGCACCCCGACATGGTCAATTTGCCGGAACGGAGAAACGTTTATGAGCAATTGTTGCAACAGTGGCAACACATCGCCAAGCGCTCGCAAGCGCCACGTTGCAGCGGAACGACGCATCCGCGAGTCGTGACGCATTGATTCGTCGTGTCGGGACGCGGCGGCCAAAGGAACTCTATACGTATGACGAGCATCGCCCGCGCCATCCTCAAGAACGCTCCCATCGTCATCCTCGACGAACCGACCGCCGCGCTGGATACGGAAAGCGAAATCGCGGTGCATCGCGCCATCGAGGCCCTGGTGCGGGAGCGCACCGTGATCGTCATCACCCATCGTCTGTCCACCATCGTCCGCACCGATAACCTTTTGGTCTTCGATGAAGGACACCTGATC
>JAWOHQ010000210.1:0-2640 GCA_046485105.1 Candidatus Competibacteraceae bacterium
GTCGCTGCAAAGAATCCGGGATCCGTTTTTTACCACCAAGCGCGAAGCCGGCGGCACCGGTTTGGGCCTGGCGATCGTGGACCGCATCGTGCGGGATCACGGCGGCCGGATCAGCTTTGATTCGACGGTCGGGCACGGAACGACGGCACGGGTTTTTCTGCCGCTCGAAAAAAGTGACCCCACCCCCAGCAGGATTTTATGAACACCCGGCCCATCCCCCCCCAACCGATTCTGATCGTGGATGACGAAGCGGCGATTCTGCTCTCGATCGATACCGTCCTGCAGATGGCCGGCCTGAACAACGTCATGACCTGCCAGGACAGTCGCCAGGTCATGAACATCCTGGCAAGCCGCCCGGTCGAAGCCATGCTCCTGGATTTGAACATGCCGCACACCGACGGCCGGGAGCTTTTGGGACAGATAAACCAGGCATTCCCCGAAATTCCGGTCATCATCGTAACGGGCGCGGTCGAGATCGAGACCGCGGTTCAGTGCATGAAATCGGGAGCCTTCGACTACGTGGTCAAGCCGGTGGAGGACGAGCGGCTTGTTTCGGCGGTTCATCGGGCCCTGGCTTTTCGGGAGCTGAAGCGCGAAAATATGGCGCTTAAACAGCATATCCTCTCGGATGCCCTCGAGCGGCCCGAAGCGTTTGCGGGCATCGTCACCCGCAACAAAAAAATGCTGGCAATTTTCCAGTATATCGAATCGATCGCCCAGACCTCACAACCCGTGCTGATCCGGGGGGAAACAGGGGTCGGCAAGGAACTCATCGCCCGGGTGCTGCACGAACTCAGCGGCCTGAAAGGGCATTTTGTCGAGGTCAACGGTCGATCTGCGGGGATTTGGCAGGACCCTCGAAACTTCATATCCTTGGAAGTGCAAGCTTACCGAGGGTTCAGAAGGATGTACGAAGATCCTGCCAAGATTGACTTTAGACCAAGCGCGGGCGTTGCGCTACCCGGACAGTCAAGACCGGGCCGGAGCATCGGCTCATGACGCGACGCACACGCTTGGAGCAAGCCGAGCACATCGCGGCGGCCGAGACACGGCTGGCGGCCGGGGAGACGCAACGCGGCGTGGCGGCCGCTGCGGGTATTGCGCGCAGCACCTTGCGGGACTGGTGCGCGGAGGTCCCGCGCGGGGATCCGCCAACGGGCTTGACGGCGTTCGCACGCACCCCGGAGGGGATCGCTTGGTTGCATCGGCTGGTGTTGGCGGCGCAGTTCAGCATCACCTTGCGGGCGGCGGGCGGAACCCGGCTGGTGAGTGAGTTCCTGGAGCTGAGCGGACTGTCGGCCTTCGTGGGGGTCAGCGACGGCGCGCAGCACGCGCTCAATGTCGCCCTGGAAACGGCCGTGGTCGCGGTGGCCGCGGAGCAGCGCACGGCGCTTGCCGAGGACATGCCGGCGCGTGCGGTGACGGTGTGCGAGGACGAAACCTTTCATCCGGGGATCTGCTTGGTCAACATCGAGCCGGTGTCGAACTTCATTGTCCTGGAGCAATACGCCGCGGATCGCACCGCGGCGACCTGGACGGCGGCGCTGAAGGACGCCTGCACGGGGCTTGCCGTGGAGGTGATCCAGAGCACCGCCGACGAGGCCAAGGCGCTGCGTCGGCATGCCGAGACGGATCTCGGCGCGCATCATTCCCCGGACCTCTTTCACGGCCAACACGAGGTCTCCAAAGCCACGTCCTTGGCGTTGGCGCGCGATCTGCGCCAGGCCGAAGCCGGGGTTAGCCCCGGCAACACCCGCCGCCCGCCCAGGTCGATAGTCTGTGTGCCCGGCCCGGCCAGCGCCAGTATGTCTGCATCGCCGCCCACGGCCAGGATGCGCCCGGCCTGAACGGCCACGGCCGTGGCGTCAGGAAAGCGCGGGTCCTGCGTCCAAAGCGTGCCGTTGAAGAGGATGAGGTCACCCATAATGCTATGCCCAGTCCCTTTGGTGTTTGAGATCTAGCGTTTGATAAACGTAGCGCACAGATAATCGAACTCGCACCACGCTGCAAGATACCCGGTTGCGCAGGCTGGTAGACAGTTGAGGTCACCAAGCTGTTTATGATGCGGTACGGGCAACGAGATCGTTGGCACGATGACGCATCCCCTCCAGTTGGACATCGTCGACCAGCAGTTCGCCGCTCTCAACGTCGACATCAATTTCGCCGACGCGCCCCATCCGCCCCGTCGATGGAGCAGTGAGATCCACGGGAACGCGCCAAATAATGCGATCTGCCAGCACCAGCACCGGTTCATCAGCCAGCAACAAGTTGCCTACATGCGTCGCCAGAAAGGCATTCACACGACGTCGCGCCATAGCAGCGCCGACATTGATATCTGCGCTAACCCGAATGTCCATTCGTATTTGCCCAGAACGGGGCAGAACCAACGAATCAGTCGCCACAGTCATGTCATCACCTCACATCAATCAAACCTGAGTCAAGAGAATCACGGCAGTATTATAGCCGCTAACAGAACCAGGTCAAGCCCGTGAACTGGCAAGCCGGTGAAAATGGCAACGGTTCCAGGCCACACCGTGGAAGGCGGCCTTTAGTGCGGCCTTGAGCCCTTCGTGGTCGTCGCTGGTGATCATCTGTCAACAAATAAGAGGAGAATTCGATGATCACGAAGCGACCAGCCCA
>JAWOHQ010000222.1:0-3008 GCA_046485105.1 Candidatus Competibacteraceae bacterium
TGCCGACCCAGTCGCGCACTTGCGCTTCTTCGCGCGTTGGCAGGTCCAATTGGCGCAGCATGAGGTTGATGGCGGCGGTCAGGTCGGGGACGCTGTCCACCAGAGTGCCGTCCAGATCGAGGAACAGGGCGGCGACGTTGTCGAACATACGGTTAGCACTCCACTTGAGCCAGTTCGGCGCGCAGGGCGGCGATCGTGGCGTGGTAATCGGAGGTGTTGAAGATGGCGGAGCCGGCGACGAAGGTATCGGCGCCGGCCGCGGCGATCTTGCGAATATTGTCGATCTTGACTCCGCCGTCCACTTCCAGCCGGATCGGATAACCGCTGGCATCGATCAGTCGGCGGGCTTCGCGGAGTTTGTGCAGGGTGCCGTCGATGAAGCTCTGGCCGCCGAAGCCGGGATTGACCGACATCAACAGCACCAGGTCCAGTTTATCCATGACGTATTTCAAGTATTCCAGCGGCGTGGCGGGGTTGAACACCAACCCGGATTTACAACCGCAGTCGCGAATCAATTGCAGGCTGCGGTCGATGTGTTCGCTGGCTTCGGGATGGAAGGTGATGTAGGTGGCGCCGGCGGCGGCGAAATCGGGAATGATGCGATCCACCGGCTTGATCATCAAGTGGGCGTCAATGGGCGCGGTGACGCCGTGTTTGCGCAGTGCTTCGCACACTAGGGGTCCCACCGTGAGGTTGGGGACGTAGTGGTTGTCCATGGCGTCGAAATGGATCAGATCCGCGCCCGCCGCCAGCACGGCGTCCACTTCCGCGCCGAGCCGGGCAAAGTCGGCGGAGAGGATCGAAGGGGCAATCCAATAATCCCGCATGGCTGTACGGTTACCTCGGGCAAGAGTCTCGGCGACAGATCCGGAGACGGTCAATCGGGAACCATGACTTTACCTGAATCGCGCCCGGTTTAGCGACCGCCGGCGTGCTAATCTCAGGACAATCGCATCATGGTGTGGTTTGACCATGAGCCACTGGCAAAAAACGAGCGTGAGGTTACTGCAATATGGACGCCACCGACATCCAGCAGGGCCGGCTCTACGACGACCTGGCTGACCTGATGTCCTTGATCAGTCCTCCCGAGGACTACGCCGAGGAAGCCGCTCACTGGCGGATGGTGTTGCGCGAAAAGCTGGGCGAAGGTCGTCATGCGCTGCTCGAACTGGGGGTTGGCGGGGGACACAACCTTTCCCATCTGACCGCTGATTTCGCCGCGACCGCGGTGGACCTCTCCAAGGCCATGCTCGATCAGTGCCGGCGCTTGAATCCCGGCGTCGAACTCCATCGCGGCGATATGCGCAACATCCGGCTGGGCCGGACCTTCGCCGCGGTGCTGATTCACGACGCCATCAGCTATCTGCGGTCCGAGGCGGATCTGCTGGCGACGTTTCAAACCGCGGCGGTTCACCTGGAGCCGGGAGGCGTGTTGATCGCCAGCCCCGACCGGTTCGCCGAAACCTTCCGGGCGCCGGAAATCGAACAGGCCACCCATGCGGATGGCAACCGGCGAGTGACTTATCTGGAATACACTTACGATCCCGATCCCGACGATACCGAGGTCGAAACGATCCTGCTCTATCTGATCGAGGCGCAAGGCCACCTGCGCCTCGAACCAGATCGGCATGTGACCGGCCTGTTCCCCAGGGCGACCTGGATTCGGCGAATGACCGAGGCTGGATTTGTCGCGGAGATCCGGTCGTTCCCGCTCGCGACGCGGGATCGGTCTTACGAACTCTTGGTGGGGGTCCTGCGGTAATCGCAGCCAACGGGTCGGCTAAGCGGGCAGGATTAGTTCAGGAAATCACCTCAACCATCCGTCCTTGACTGGTGGAAATTGGCGCGCCCGGCGAGACTCGAACTCACGACCTTCGGCTCCGGAGGCCGACGCTCTATCCAACTGAGCTACGGGCGCGTAGACGAGATAGAATACTCGGCTTGCGGTCTATCGTCCAGTCTTGGATTGGGTATTTCGGTATTGTTCCGCGGCCTCAAAAAGCTTCGGGTTCCGATGCGGATCGCAACGCTTGCCTGGACGCACGTTCATCCGCCGTTCCTGATGCCTACATCAGTTTTCAGGAAAAACCAAATACCGTTATAATCCGACCTGCCTTAGTCTTACCCAAGCGATACTAAAGACAACAAGCCCGACCAAAACTTTCCCAACAACGGTGCTCCCGTGAAATGCAGACCCGCCGCTGGGGGAATGACCGAAGTCGCGTCCACCGCAACGCATCCAGGAATGCGCCGGTTATGATTGCGTTCCAATGAGGTGAGAATGTGAACCCACAAGCAGATAAATCCGTTATCACCACGTCCGTCGCCCTAGTCTCGGCACTGGTGCTGCTAACCGTCGTGCTGTTCATGGTAGCGGCTCTCCTTGGGGCCTTCGACAGCGTCGCCCCCGAAGATGGCTCGCGAAGGCAAGCAGCGGTGCTCGAACGAATCAAGCCCGTCGCGCGGGTCTCCTTCGAACAGCCCCAGCCGGTTGCCGAGGTCAAACTGGCCGAACTATCCGGAAAAGCGGTCTACGATCAGTCCTGCGCGGCCTGCCACACGACGGGAGCCGCCGGCGCGCCAAAAATCGGCGTCAAGGAAGAATGGGAATCCCGGTATGCTCAGGGGCTGGACACGTTGGTGGACCATGCCGTTAAAGGCATCCGCGCCATGCCAGCCAAGGGTGGAAATCCCGCGCTGACCGAGGCCAATATCCGGGATTCCATCATTTATTTGCTGGATGAAACCGGCTTTGAGATTACAGCCGCCGCCGAAACCGCGCCCGCCGAAACCGCGCCCGCCGAACCGAAGTAATTGAAATAGCAATCAGCCATCCGCCCGCCATCACTGCCATGCAAGGGCCATCCTCAGGGGTGGCCCTTCGTTTTTAAGCTCACTGCCATGCGCCCCGATCTCCGTTACACCGAATCCCCGCATCATGAGCCCCGTAACTGGAGCAATATTCGCGCCCTGCTGCCCTACCTCTGGGAATATCGCGGTCGGGTGTT
>JAWOHQ010000280.1:0-9952 GCA_046485105.1 Candidatus Competibacteraceae bacterium
CGCCCGGTAATCCAAGGGTGGATTATCCTGGACGTTGATGAAGAATTGGGCGGTGGCGGAGTGGGGGTCGCCGGTGCGGGCCATGGCGATGGTTCCCCGCTGATTCATGAGGCCGTTATCAGCTTCATTCCGAATCGGCGGGCGGGCCGCTTTTTGCTGGAAATCAGCGGTAAAGCCGCCACCCTGAATCATGAAGCCGTCGATGACCCGGTGAAAAATCGTGCCGTCGTAGAAACCCTCTCGGACGTAGCCGAGGAAGTTTTCCACGGTCTTGGGCGCCTGGTCTTCGGCCAGTTCGAGGGTGATGGAGCCCAGACTGGTGTCCATCCGGACCTGGGGGCCGGCCAGGACCATCGAACTGGCCAGACCCAGAATGGCTGCGGTGAGTAACAGTAGTGGTTTGCGCATGGGTAGTCGCTAACGAATGGGATGAAAGGATCATGATAGTCAGTGGCTGCGCCAATCGCCAGATTTGGTGAGCGGGGCGCTTTCCGATACCATGGCTCCTCACTATGACCATCATGAATGTCAAACATGTCAAAACGCGTTTCGCGCCCAGTCCGACCGGCTATCTGCATCTAGGCAATGTCCGCACGGCCCTATTCAACGCGCTGCTGGCTCGGCGCTGGGCCGGCCGGTTCCTGCTGCGCATCGAGGATACCGATCAGGAGCGCAACCGTCCCGAATACGTCGCGGCCCTGCTGGAAGATTTGCGCTGGCTGGGCCTGGATTGGGATGAAGGACCCGAAGTCGGCGGCCCGCATCCACCCTACGCCCAGTCGGAGCGGACGGCGATCTACGCGGAATACTATCAGCGATTGGAAGGCGCGGAACAGGCTTACCCGTGTTTTTGCACGCCGACCGAACTAGCGCTGAGCCGTAAGGCGCAACTGGCGGCGGGCCGGCCGCCGCGCTATGCCGGCGCCTGCGCCCGGTTGAGCGAGGCCGAACGGCGGACCCGGCGGGAGCGCGGCTTGCGCCCGACGCTGCGGTTCCGGGTGCCGGTCGGGCGGACGGTGGAATTCACCGACCGGGTACGCGGCCCGCAGCGCTTTACCAGCGACGATATCGGTGATTTCGTCATCCGCCGGGCCGATGAAAGTCCCCAGTTCTTTTTCGCTAATGCCGTGGACGATGCGCTGATGGGAATCAGCCACGTGCTGCGCGGCGAGGACCATTTGACCAATACCCCGCGCCAGTTGCTGGTGCTGGAGGCGCTGGGCTTGCCGGCGCCGGAATACGGCCATCTGGCGTTGCTGGTCGGCGCCGATGGCGGTCCGCTGTCCAAACGCGCGGGCGATCTCAGCCTGCGCGAGCTGCGGGCCGCCGGTTATCTGCCGGAGGCGCTGCTGAATTATCTGGCGCGACTCGGCCATACCTATGAGCGCGATATCTGGATGGAGGACAGGGCGCTGGCCGCCGGTTTCACCCTGGAGCGTCTGGGGCGCGCGCCGGCCGGTTACGATGGCGCGCAACTGCTGCACTGGCAGGCTGAAGCGGTTCGGCACGCAACGCCGGAACGGTTGTGGGCCTGGATGGGATCGGCGGTCCATCAGCGAGTGCCGCCCGCCAGTCGGGATGAGTTTGTTCGCGCGGTCTGGCCCAATACTCGCTTTCCGGTCGACGCCGTCTTTTGGGCGGAACGGTTGTTCGGCGCGGAGTTGCCAATCAGCCCCGAGGCGCGGGCGGTCATTTTGCAAGCCGGTCCGGCATTTTTTGCCGAGGCGCTGGCCGCTTATGACGAACACGGCGCCGCCTATCAACCGCTGGTCGAGGACTTGAAGCGGCGCACCGGCGCCAAGGGCAAGAGTCTATTCATGCCGTTGCGAGCCGCGCTGACCGGCGAAATCCACGGTCCGGAACTGGCGCATATTTTGGCGCTGTTGCCGCCAGAGACCATGCGTCGCCGCTTGCAGGCCGGTTGTTGATGCCGGCTCGCGGTCGGCCGGACGGGGATTATCGAACTCGTCCTGATCCTTGTGCCCCATGCATAGCTCCGAGAGATTCTGTCCATGCTCCAGATTTTCAACAGCCTGACTCGCCAGAAAGAAGAATTCAGACCGATCGAGCCGGGCAAGGTACGGATGTACGTGTGCGGAATGACCGTCTACGACTATTGCCATGTCGGTCACGCCCGGGCGATGGTGGTGTTCGATGTGGTGGTGCGCTGGCTGCGCGCCAAGGGCTACGACGTGACCTACGTGCGCAACATCACCGACATCGACGACAAGATCATTCGCCGCGCCCAGGAAAACGGCGAGGATTTCCCGGCGTTGACCGCTCGGTTCATCGCTGCCATGCATGAAGACCTGGCGGCGCTGGGCATTCAGCCACCGACGCGCGAACCCCGCGCCACCGAGGCGATGGCGGACATGCTGGCCATGATCCAGACCTTGCTCGACAAAGGCTTCGCCTACATCGGGACCAATGGCGATGTGTACTACGACGTCAGCCGCTTCGACCGCTACGGGCAATTGGCGAACAAGCGGTTGGAGGATTTGCGCGCCGGGTCTCGGGTCGAGATCGAGGATGCCAAGGACGATCCCTTGGACTTCGTGCTGTGGAAGTCCGCCAAACCCGGCGAACCAGGTTGGGATTCGCCTTGGGGAATGGGACGACCGGGTTGGCATATCGAGTGCTCGGCGATGTCCATCCATTGCCTGGGCGCGCATTTCGACATTCACGGCGGCGGCATGGATTTGAAGTTCCCCCACCACGAAAATGAAATCGCCCAGTCCGAGGCGGCCAGCGACCATCGCTACGTGAACTTCTGGATGCACAACGGTTTCGTCCAGGTCGACGACGAAAAGATGTCCAAGTCGCTGGGCAACTTCTTCACCGTGCGCGACGTGTTGCGGCGCTATCGGCCCGAAGTGGTGCGATTGTTTATCCTCTCCAGTCACTACCGGGGACCCCTGAATTATTCCGACGAGAATCTGGAACACGCCAAGGCTTCGCTGACCCGGCTCTACACGGCGCTGCGTGGCTTGCCTTTGGTCGAAGCGCCGGTTGTCGAAGAATGGCAAGCACGGTTCGAGGAGGCCATGGACGACGATTTCAACACCCCCGAGGCGCTGGCGGTCTTGTTCGACCTGACGCGCGAGATCAATCGATTGCGAACCGAGGATGAGGCGTCGGCGGCGCAACTCAGCGTCACATTGCGGCATTTGGGGGAGGTCGTGGGGTTGTTGCAGAATACTGAAGGTTTTTTTCAAGGTGTATCCATTGCTGTTCCTTCCGCGACGATCAGCGTTACGGCGCATGCCCCGGAAATAACCACCATGCTCTCCAAAGAACGGATTGAAGCGTTGAAAGCCGAACGCGCCGCTGCCCGCAAGGCGAAAAACTGGGCCGAGGCCGACCGGATTCGCGCCCTGTTACAAGATGCCGGAATCGTGCTGGAAGACACCCCGAAGGGCACTCTCTGGCGGCGGGAGTAAAAAACCGACTTGACGTTAGCGAGTTTCAAAAATAAAATCCCAAGTTCCGTAAGGAAGCGCGGGTTGCCAGAAGTTTCATCATCCAAGCTCGGGGTATAGCGCAGCCTGGTAGCGCACCTGCTTTGGGAGCAGGGTGTCGGGGGTTCAAATCCCTCTACCCCGACCAGGATCTAGCAGGGTTAGGGCCGGGATCGCCGGTGGTTGTTCGCGACGCCGCGCCCGTAGCTCATGTGGATAGAGCATCAGCCTTCTAAGCTGAGGGTAGCAGGTTCGAGTCCTGCCGGGCGCGCCAAATCCCGGCTGAGTAGATAAAGTTGCAGTGGTGGGCGTAGCTCAGTTGGTAGAGCCCCGGATTGTGGATCCGGTCGTCGTGGGTTCGAGTCCCATCGTCCACCCCAAATCCACGCTTGATTTCCAATATGTTCCTTGCCGCCATCCGCAAGCGTTTTCGGGCCGTTAGCTCAATTTGGTAGAGCAGTTGACTCTTAATCAATTGGTTGTAGGTTCGAGTCCTACACGGCCCACCATCTTCCTCCAGGCGCTTGACCCTTCTCCCTCCCCGGCGGCCCAGGCATCCCAAACGGCGTCGTGGCTCCGATTCCTGTCCCGACGGGGTGTTGTCCTGTATACTCAATATCAACCCATTGACGGCCACCGAGTCTGGGGATATTGCGGGGCGGGTTCCTGTCTTGTCGCGAAAGTGGCGGAACTGGTAGACGCGCTGGATTTAGGTTCCAGTGGGGCAACCCGTGAGAGTTCGAGTCTCTCCTTTCGCACCACTCACGCCAGATGTCGCGGGGGAGCCCCGCGCCTGGCCCGTAAGCGCGGAAAATTCACGGCCCCGTCAGTGGCCTCGCCAACCGTATCAATGACCGCTTAATCAGGTTTGAGGTGCATCAATGCAGGTTTCAGTCGAAACGCTGAGCGATCTGGAGCGCCGGGTCACCGTACAGATCCCCGCCGAAACATTCACTAGGGATATTCAGGATCGCATGCGGTCTCTGTCCAAGACGGTTCGGTTGCATGGTTTCCGTCAGGGCAAGATACCGCTCAAGGTGATCGACCGGTTCTATGGAGATCAGATTCGGCAGGAAATAGTCGGTAAGCTCCTGGAGAGCAGCCTGCGTGAAGCGCTGGTCCAAGAAAACCTGAATCCCTTGCACGGCCCCAAAATCGAGTCCCAACCGCTGAAGGAGGGACGGGATTTCGAATACACCGCGACTTTCGAGATCCTGCCCGAACTCGAGCCAGCCGGATTTGACCAGATCCAGGTCGAGCGGCCGGTGGCGGAAGTCACCGAGCAGGATGTGGATCGCATGATCGAGACGCTACGCCGGCAGCAAGCGGTCTGGAACGGGGTGGAACGGCCGGCCCGCGCCGGCGACCGAGTGCGCATCGATTTTGCGGGGAAGCTCGACGGTCAGGATTTTGTCGGCGGCAAGGGCGACAACGTGTGGTTCGTATTAGGCGCGGGCGAACTGATCAATGAGTTCGAGGAGCAATTGATCGACCTGACCGCAGGAGCGGAAATTGCGTTCGACGTGACCTTCCCCTCAGCTTATTACGCCAAGGAGATCGCCGGTAGGAGCGTGCGGTTCCAGGTCAAGCTGCACGCCGTGGAGGAAGCCAGTCTGCCGGAAGTGGATGAAGCCTTCGTCGCCAGCCTTGATGTCAAGGAGGGCGGCGTCGCCGCCTTGCGCCAAGCTTTGCGCGAGAATATGGAACGTGAATTGCGGAGCGGCATCAAAACACTGATCAAGCGCCAGGTGCTGCAGGGCCTGTTGGAAGCCAACCCTTTTCCATTGCCCCGCGCGCTGGTGGCGGCTGAAGTCGAAAATTTGGCCAAGCAGACCCGATTCCCCGCGGACAGCGACGACGAAAAAACCCAGGAAATTAAAAAACGATGGCTGGTTGTCGAGGCGTGTCGGCGGGTCGCTTTGGGACTCCTGATTTCCCGCCTGGCGACCACACAGGAGATCCAGGTGGATAACCAGCAGATTCACGATCACTTGGAATCGGTCGCGGCCAGCTATCAAAATCCCGCCGAAATCCTGAGTTGGTACGAGCAGACGCCTGGGGCCCTCGACAACGTGCGCGCGGTGGTGCTCGAAGATCAAGTCGTGGAGTGGGTGCTGGAACGGGCGCGAGTCAGCGAACGCGCCAGCACCTTCGCTGAAATCATGAATCCGGTCCGACTTCCAGGGAGACCGGCGCAACAGGAGTTCTCCGAATGAGCGACAACGGTTCTTCAACCGCCATCCGGGCCTTGAACCTCGTCCCTATCGTGGTGGAGCAGACCGCGCGCGGCGAGCGGGCCTACGACATCTATTCCCGCCTGTTGAAAGAGCGGGTGGTGTTTCTGGTGGGTCCGGTTGAGGATTACACCGCCAATCTGGTCGTGGCGCAATTGCTGTTCCTGGAAGCCGAAAACCCGGACAAGGACATTCATTTCTATATCAACTCCCCCGGGGGTTCGGTCAGCGCCGGCCTGGCCATCTACGATACCATGCAGTTTATCAAACCGGACGTTAGCACCATGTGCGTGGGACAGGCGGCTAGCATGGGCGCGTTGCTGCTGACCGGAGGCGCGACGGGCAAGCGTTTCTGCCTTCCACACTCGCGCGTCATGATTCATCAGCCGTTGGGCGGATTTCAGGGACAGGCGAGCGACTTCGACATCCACGCCCGGGAAATCCTGCTGGTCCGGGATCGTCTCAACCGGATTCTGGCCAAGCATACCGGCCAACCGATCGAAAAAATCGCCATTGATACCGATCGTGATAACTTCATGGGTGGAGCCGAAGCCGTCGAGTACGGGCTGATCGATGAAGTGCTGAACCAGCGGGTTTCAATAACCTGACGCGCCAGCCTGGCAACTTTCTTTCCAGTATGGGATCTCGGTGGAGCGCCAACTCCCCCGGACCATCGACCGCCCGATGATGAGGATGGCCGTTATGAGCAGAGACCGAAGTGACAGGGGCGACGGCGACAAATTGTTGTACTGCTCCTTTTGTGGCAAGAGTCAGCATGAGGTGCGCAAGCTGATCGCCGGACCGAATGTGTTTATCTGTGATGAATGCGTCGAGCTGTGCAACGACATCATTCGCGAGGAGATGGAGGAAAGCGCTCCCGTCGCCGCCAGTAAGCTGCCCAAGCCACATGACATCAACCAGGTTCTCGATGAATACGTGATCGGTCAGGAACGCGCCAAGAAGGTGCTCGCGGTCGCGGTTTACAATCATTACAAGCGCTTGGATCTCCAGCGCTCGGGCCGGGTCAAAAACCCCGAGATCGAGGTCGCCAAGAGCAACATCCTGCTGATTGGTCCTACCGGTTCCGGCAAGACTTTACTGGCCGAGACCCTGGCCCGGTTGTTGAACGTGCCGTTCACTATCGCCGATGCTACGACCCTGACCGAAGCCGGTTATGTCGGCGAGGATGTGGAAAACATTATCCAAAAACTGTTGCAGAAGTGTGATTACGAGGTCGAGAAGGCCCAGACCGGGATTGTCTACATCGACGAAATCGACAAAATCTCCCGCAAATCCGACAATCCTTCGATCACGCGCGATGTGTCCGGCGAAGGCGTACAACAAGCTTTGCTCAAGCTTATTGAGGGGACCATGGCTTCGGTGCCGCCACAGGGCGGCCGCAAACACCCGCAGCAGGAGTTTCTGCAGGTCGATACCACCAATATTTTGTTCATTTGCGGTGGCGCGTTCGCCGGTCTGGACAAGATTATTCGCAGCCGCTCGGAAAAGGGCGGCATCGGGTTCTCGGCGGATGTTAAGAGCAAGGAGGGCAACAAGACCTTCGGTGAGGTGTTGATGGAGGTCGAGCCCGAGGATTTGATCAAGTACGGACTGATTCCGGAATTCGTCGGCCGCTTGCCGGTGGTGGCGACCCTGACCGAGCTGGATGAGAACGCGCTGGTGCGGATTTTGACCGAGCCCAAGAACGCTATCGCCAAACAGTTCAACAAACTGTTCGACATGGAGGGCAGCGAGCTGGAATTCCGCGAGGAAGCGCTGCGGGCGGTCGCGCGCAAGGCCATGGACCGAAAAACCGGCGCGCGCGGTCTACGAACCATTTTGGAGCAAATCTTGTTGGATACCATGTACGATCTGCCTAGCATGCAGAATGTTTGCAAGGTGGTGATCGACGACTCCGTGGTTGAAGGCCGCGCCAAGCCGTATTTCATTTACGGGAACGCCGAGCGGCGCGCCGCGGGCCACGATTGATTGGGGGTTCCACCCGGCTTACCGCGCCGCCCAATCTTACGGTTTCACCTCCCGAGCGGCGGAGTTTTGTAATCCGGTCGATGATTTCCAGCCCAGGTGAGGCCATGGCGTGCATCTGGGGCCTTGAGTCGCCGCCACTCGTCCAGCCGTCCGGTTCAACCGCCGAGGGTCCGCTGTGAAGCAAAGCGAAACCAAGTTCGACATTTTGCCCAGTCATGCGCTGATGCCGGTTTTACCGCTCCGCGATGTCGTCGTGTATCCCCACATGGTCATCCCGTTGTTCGTCGGTCGCGAAAAGTCCATCCACGCGCTCGATCTGGCCATGCAGAACAACAAGCGGATCGTGTTGCTCGCGCAGAAAAGCGCGGAGGTGGATGATCCCAGAACCGGCGATATCCACTTAGTCGGCACCTTGTCGAACATCTTGCAACTGCTGCGGTTGCCGGATGGAACGGTCAAGGTGTTGGTGGAAGGCAGCCAGCGGGTTTGCGTTCACCACTTTACCGAAACCCAAGCCTGTTTCATCGCCGAGGTATCGCTGTTGCTGGAGTCGGCGCTGGAAGAACGCGAGGTCCAGGAAGTTCAGGCGTTGATGCGGTCGCTACTCAGCACTTTCGACCAGTATGTCAAGCTCAACAAGAAAATTCCGGGTGAAGTGCTGACTTCGGTGTCCAGCATTGAGGATCCCAGTCGGCTGGCCGACACTATCGCCGCGCATATGACGCTCAAACTGGACGAAAAGCAGCGGATTCTGGAAATCCAGAGCCTGCACGAGCGTCTCGAACACCTGCTGGCCTTGGTGGAGGGCGAGATCGATATTCTCCAGATCGAAAAGCGCATTCGCAGTCGCGTCAAACAGCAGATGGAGAAAAGCCAGCGCGAGTACTATCTGAACGAGCAGATGAAAGCCATTCAGAAGGAACTCGGCGATCTGGAAGATGTGCCCAACGAAATTGAGGAACTGGCCCAGCGTATCGAAAAAGCCGGGATGCCCAAGGAGGCCAAGGGCAAGGCTCAGGCGGAACTGAATAAGCTGCGGATGATGTCACCGATGTCGGCCGAGGCGACCGTGGTGCGCAACTACGTCGACTGGCTGGTCAGCGTGCCCTGGAAAAAGCGCACCAAGGTTTACCACGACCTGACCACGGCCGAGGGGATTCTGGAAGCCGACCACTACGGTCTGGAGAAGGTCAAGGAGCGGATTCTCGAATATCTGGCCGTGCAGCAACGGGCGCGCAAGCTCAAAGGTCCGATCCTGTGTCTGGTCGGCCCGCCGGGCGTGGGCAAGACCTCTCTGGGGCGTTCCATCGCCCGCGCCACCAATCGCAAGTTCGCGCGGATGTCCTTGGGCGGCGTGCGCGACGAAGCGGAGATCCGCGGTCATCGTCGCACCTATATCGGCTCGCTGCCGGGCAAGGTCATCCAGAATCTGGCCAAGGTGGGGGTGCGCAATCCCTTGTTTCTGTTCGATGAGATCGACAAGATGTCGATGGATTTCCGCGGCGATCCCTCCTCGGCGCTGCTGGAGGTGCTGGATCCCGAGCAGAACAACACCTTCAGCGATCATTACCTGGAAGTGGACTTCGATTTGTCGGATGTGATGTTCGTGGCGACCGCCAATTCACTCAACATCCCCCCGCCGTTGCTGGACCGCATGGAGGTGATCCGGATTCCCGGCTATACCGAGGATGAAAAGCTCAACATCGCCGCGCGCTATCTGGTGCCGAAACAGATCGCTAACAATGGCTTGCGCAAGGATGAACTGGAAGTCCTTGAGGATACGCTCCGCGACGTCATCCGCTTCTACACGCGCGAGGCGGGCGTGCGCAACCTGGAGCGGGAGATCGCCAAGATTTGCCGCAAGGTGGTCAAGGAAGTGACCCTGCATCCGATCGCGCAAAAAATGACTGTCACCCCCGACCTGCTGGAGAAGTATCTGGGGGTGCGGCGGTTCCGCTATGGCTTGGCCGAGGAACAGGACCAGGTCGGGCAGGTGACCGGGCTGGCTTGGACCGAGGTGGGCGGTGAATTGCTCAGCATTGAAGCAGCCCTGGTGCCGGGCAAAGGCAAGCTGATTCATACCGGGCAGTTGGGCGAGGTGATGCAGGAATCCATTCATGCGGCGATGACCGTGGTCCGCAGTCGCGCCGAGGCCCTGGGCATCGATCCCGAGTTCCACCAAAAATGCGATGTCCACATTCACGTCCCCGAAGGCGCGACGCCCAAGGATGGTCCGAGCGCGGGCATCGGCATGTGTACGGCGCTGGTCTC
>JAWOHQ010000413.1:0-5006 GCA_046485105.1 Candidatus Competibacteraceae bacterium
ATCCGATCCAGGCGAGCACGTGGAAATGATTTCCCAACCCCAACGATTTGTCCAGTTGCGCCACCCCTGTCCTGATCGTCCAGATCACGCCACCCGTTGCATGCAACCGCTTTCGCCCGAGATCAGCGAAGTTGTCAGGGCGCGCTCGGTCGCCTCCAGGCTACGAGCCCGGACCACGAAGGCGTCGACCGTCGTCAAGGCCATCTGCGCCACCAACGCATCGCCCAGCGGTTTGAGCCAAAACCAGCGCACCGCGCAGTCGAGTTCAAAACCGACCCGGCATTGCCCGTCAGGCTCGGGAGCGAAGGACCAGCGGATCAGCAGGTGGTGGAAGTTCTGATCCGCCGTCGTGACAAGGATGGAACGCGGGGGGTCTAATTCCGTGCGCGTGCGCCAACGATAGGTCAGCAGACCCACGGCCAGCACTTGCTCGGTTTCGTAAGCGCGATCACAACGCCGGACGACCGTCGCTTTCTGCATCAACGGCACAAATTCCGGATAGCGCTCCACGTCGGCGACCACGTCGAACATCCGTTCGGCGGCAATGGCTACGACCCGGTTTTCGCGATGGGAGGTCTTGAACATCGGGCTCACTCCTCACTCCTTTGTTACCGGGACTTTCGCTAATCAACTGGATGTCGTCATCCCCGTAAAAACGAGTATCCAGTCTTTTCAGTAGGTTAATGGATTCCCGCTGGCGCGGGAATGACGGAAAGCGAAAATCCTGATTATTATAGAGTAGGATTTATATGATTTGATCAAATTTATTCTCATGTTTGAATCATTACCGGGCCAACCATCGAAATCTTCCATCGCTGTAACCCTGGAATGGCGACATCCGAACTATCGCGATCCGACGACGTTGCGTCCAAAACCGGTCTACCCGCACCGCAAGCAAAATGACGATGGGACACCGCCTCCTGACTAACGGTCATCCCCTCATCACCCATCACTGCCCGGAGGAGCGCCACGAGGCGATTCCCATGCGCGGGGGCGTAGTTCGCAATCACTTCACTGAAGCCGTATCATGAACGCCCTTTCAGAACCGATGCGGTTGGCCCTGCCTCCAACCTTGGTTTTACACCTCAACAGGAAAGAACTTTGATGCTGATCCGGGCTGGGTACGACATCATCTTCGAGCATCCGGGGCCGACGCCGATCATCGCGATGCTTTACCTTCATCCTTCACACCGACCGGCGATCCGCCGGGGTGACTATCTGCTGGTCGAACCGCCGGCGCGAGTCAGCGAATACATCGATGCGTATGGCAACCGGTGTGGCCGCCTGCTCGCGCCCGCCGGACCGATCCGATTCTGGAATGATGTGGTGGTGGAGGACAGCGGCCAGCCGGACCATCAACATACCGCCGCCGCACAGCATGAAATCCATGATTTGCCGGATGCGACGCTCACGTTTCTGATGCCGAGCCGCTATTGCGAAGTGGACCGCATGGTGGATCTGGCTTGGCAGTTGTTCGGTACCGTACCGACAGGCTGGGCGCGGGTACGGGCGATCTGCGACTTCGTACACCAGCACATCCAATTCGATTACTTGCAGGCCCGCAAGACGCGCACCGCTTACGAGGCGTACCAGGAGGGGGTGGGCGTCTGTCGCGACTACACCCACCTGGCGGTCACATTCTGCCGCTGTCTGAATATCCCGGCCCGGTACTGCACCGGGTATCTCGGCGATATTGGGGTGCCGGTCACCGGGCCGATGGATTTCAGTGCCTGGTTTGAGGCGTATCTGGGGGGGCGCTGGTACACCTTCGACCCGCGTAACAACATACCGCGTATCGGCCGGATTCTGATGGCGTATGGCCACGACGCCGCCGATGTGGCGCTCCTGACCTCCTTCGGCCCCAGCCGGTTGGAGCGGTTCACGGTGTGGGCCGACGAGGTGGGGGAGGACGCCCGGTCGCCGGCCCCGAGTCCATTGACCACAGGCTAACTTTGAGTGGCCTGCAAAATTCCCGGCAATACTTCAGGCGTGGATATCAGTCTGATATAAATAATAAAACCAAAGGGTTGTGAATCTGCATATCCACGTCGAGAACACTGCCGAATCCCCCGTTACCACGCGGTCTTCCTTGCGTATGTGATTCGCCAAGCCGCCAAAACACCCGATTTATTGCCGCAACCGTCAGGAGAAAATCGATGCCACGAGAAACCATCGTGCTCGGCGCCGGCATGGTCGGGGTGAGTATCGCTTATCACCTAGTGCGCCGCGGCCGTCCTGTGTTACTCGTTGATCGCCGCTCTCCAGGACAGGAAACCTCCTTTGGCAATGCGGGGATTATCCAGCGTGAAGCCATCTACCCCTACCCATTTCCCCATGACCTGAAAACCCTGCTGCGGGCTTTGCCCAACCGCAGTATCGATATTCGCTATCGCCCTTTAGACCTGGTGGCTGCCGCCGGTCCGTTATTCACCTACTGGCGAAACTCTTTTCCGGGACGCTACCAGAAAATCGTGCCTGAGTACGCCTCCCTGATTGCTTTATCCACCCAAGAGCATGGTCCCATGATTGAGGCGGCCGGCGCGGCGCATCTGGTTCGCAAAGAGGGTTGGCTGGAGCTTTATCGAACCGTTCAGGCCTTGGACGTGCGCGATCAGAAGGCTCGAACCGCGGTAAAGGATTATGGCGTCCTCGCAGAACGGCTGGATCGTCGACAACTCGATCAGCTCCAACCCGACCTCTCTTCAGCGGTGATCGGCGCGATTCACTGGCAAAACTCCTGGACGGTTGAATCGCCCGGGGGCCTGGTTCTGGCCTATGCCAAAGCCTTCGAAACCCAGGGCGGTCGATGGTTGCGGGCGGAACTGCGGAGCGTGTCGCCCACCGCGAACGGCTGGCGCGTGACGACCACCGAGGGCGCTCATGAAGCCGCTGAAGCCGTCATCGCCTTGGGGCCATGGTCAGCGCGGTTCGTTAAAAAGCTGGGTTACAACCTGCCGCTCTTTGTTAAACGAGGCTATCACATGCATTACGCCCAGCCGGAAACAAGCAGGTTGCGCCATTGGCTCATGGATGCCGAAACAGGGTATCTGCTGGAACCGATGACGGCGGGTATTCGCCTGACCACCGGCGCCGAACTGGCGGATTTGGATGCGCCCCCCAGTTACGGTCAGTTGGATGCCGCGGAGAAAGTGGCCCGCGAACTTTATCCGATAGGTCGACGGTTGGAACCGTTACCCTGGAAAGGCGCTCGCCCCTGCACGCCGGACATGAAGCCGATCATGGGTCCCGCGCCGAAACACCCTGGCCTCTGGTTTGCTTTCGGGCATGGTCATCAGGGTTTTACTCTCGGCCCCGCAACCGGCCGTCTGCTGGCAGAGAGCATGGAAGGCGAGCCCACGGCGATCGATATGACGCCATTCCGGGTCGAGCGTTTCTGAATCTTAGGTAATGACCTTACCGGTCTTATCGCCATCGATAAAAGCCAAATCGAACGTCTTGTCCGTGTCAATGGCCAAGCGACCGCGTGCGAACCGGGGGACCTACAATCGGCTCAGCAGCTCGGCCTTCTTGGTGGCGAACTCCTCTTCGCCGAGAATGCCCTTGGCGCGCAACTCGGCGAGCCGCTCGATGAGCACGAAGATGTCGGTCCCGCCGCTACCCGGCGGCCCCGGCGGGGTGGGGACCTGCGGAGTCTGCCGAGATTCCCCAGCGACTGGTACGCCATCCATCACCAAAACCGGCAGGCTGGCCACGTCCACCAGACCGTACTGGCTGGAAAACGTGAGCGACCCACCGTGGGACTGTTGCTGGGAAAAACCGCTGATCTGGTGATCGAGGGTATCGTAAATAGTGACCCGGCCGCCGAGTTCGATGGCCAGACGCCGGGCCTGCGCGAAGTAGGCGTAGCGCACGCCGTTCTGCGCGCCGGTGCTGGTAGGCCAGCGCAAGTCCGCACCCCACCAGTCGCCAGAGCTTCCAGGGGGCGGTGGCACGAACAGGCTGACCGGCCCGACCGGTCCCGCCCCATCCTGCTGTTGTTGGCCCCCGCCGTAACCGCCCCCCTGTTGCTGACCGTAGCCACCTTGCTGCTGGTTACCCCCATAACCGCTCTGCTGCTGGCCGTGATCGCCCGGCTGCTGGCCGCCCTGACTCTGCGACTGGAAACTGCCGCCGCGCACCAAGTCGGGCTGACTCGCCACCAGGTTGGCCAGGTCGTGACACAGCCCATCGACCCGGCCCTTCAACGCATGGTTGAACATGTCGGACAGCATGAGCATGCCGCCCTGCATCCATTGGCCGGAGCCGCCGAACTCGGGATGGTTGAACTGCGCCATGCCACCGTTACCGTTGATGACGGCGTCCAGCATGCTCGTGACGGCATCCGGGCTGAAACCGTACCGCTGGGCCAAATCGTTGATCGCTTGTCGACCGGCGGGAGAGAGGGGGCGCATGGTGGGGTCCGTCTTGCCTCTGGCTACAAGGTGGCAATGGCGCGCGGGGGTCTTTAGATCAGCGGCTCATCGGAGACGAGCAAGCCGTCCTCGTCGGCATAGAGAAAAGCGCCCGGCACGAAATTCACGCCGGCGAAACGCACCAGGATATCCCGCTCGCCGACGCCGCGCTTGACGCTCTTGAGCGGATGCACGCCCAAGGCCTTGACGCCGATGCCCAGCTCGGCGACGGCGGTGGAATCGCGGATGCAGCCGTTCACCACCACGCCGGCCCAGTCGTTCTCCTCGGCCAGTTCGGCGAGTTGGTCGCCCAGCAACGCGCAGCGCATCGACCCGCCGCCGTCCACCACCAACACCCGGCCGTCGCCCGGCTCTTCGAGGGCGGCGCGGACCAGGGAATTATCCTCAAACACCTTCAGCGTCGTGATGGGTCCGGAAAACATCACCTCGCCGCCGTAATCGCCGAACAGGTGACGGAGGAGAAGTCTGTCAGCGCCTGCTGGAGGCCGCCCGACGACGCCTCGAGGTTGGCCAGGATCTGCGAGACGCGCTCCTGGTTCTCGGGGCCGAGGAACTCGGCGACGCTTTGCGTGA
>JAWOHQ010000463.1:0-5142 GCA_046485105.1 Candidatus Competibacteraceae bacterium
TCCTGTTTCGACCCACGACGCCGGCCAATGCCGGCGTCGTGCTTTGAGGGCCTGGCAATGAACGATGCGGCCGCGGCCTGGCTGCGCTTGTCCCTGGTGCCCGGGATCCCGGGCGAGGCGGGGGAGGGGGGCAGCAACTGCTGGTCGAGCAGGTTACCAGGAGAACGTCACTTGCCCCTCGTGTAGTTTCAGGATCCGATGATCGCCGAGGGCGACCTTGTGCGTGTAGCGCGCGAGGTAGTCGAGCGCCTGTTCGGGGCGTTTGCCGGTGGCCTTGGGATAGACCACCCACTTTGCCGCCCACAGCTCATGGATGAAGGCATTCCAGGCAGCCGGTGCGGCCAACGTGGTTGCCGCGCCGACACCGTGCAGCTTCCCGCGTCGCCGCAGGCTTTGAAGCCGGCGGATAAAGCGGGCCTTAAAGGCTTTGGCCAAAGCATCCTTGCCGAAGAGGAAGGTGCCGTGGGCGCTGGTCCAACGGCCGGCGGCACCGTTCCAGGCGCCGCCCGGCACCAGGCAGTGCAGATGATAGTGCAGGAGCAACTTCTGCGTCCAGGTGTGCAGGACGGCAATGAATCCCAACTGCCCTTGGAGTTTCCACTGCGGATCGGCGGCAAAATGTTGCAGCACCCAGTTGACCACGGCGAACAGTTCACCGAGCAATCTCGCGCGGTTGGTGTCGATCAGGGGGTTCAGCATGTGCGGCAGGGTAAAGACGGCATGGAAGTACGGCACGGGCAGAATCTCCGCGCGCCGTGTTTCCAGCCACTGCTGCTTGCGTAACGTCTGGCAGGTGGGACAGTGCCGGTCCCGGCAGGAGTTGTAGAGCGGGACTTCCCGCCCGCAGTCGTCGCAACGGTACAGGTGACCCCCCAGCACGGCCGTGCGGCACTCGAGCAGATGCCGCACGACACGCGCCGGATGGGCCGCCACGGGATGGACCGCGCGATACTCCTGCCAATGCGCCCGGAACACATCCGCCACCCGAAGGGGCGGACGGTTCACCTTACACCTGCTCGCCCAGCGTATCCAAGGGACTGCGCACCCGCCCCAGACGGTCCGCAGTCAAGTGGCAGTAGCCCGCCGTGGTGGACAGGGCGGAGTGCCCCAGGCAGTCCTTAATGACGAGCAGGTCCGTGCCTTGTTCCAGCAGATGCGTGGCAAAGGCGTGCCGAAGCCCATGGATGCCATGCACGTTCTTTACCCCGGCGGCGGCACACGCCAGATAGTAGATCCGTTGCGCGGTGCCCTTGGACATGGGTCGCGTGCGATCGAAACCGAAGAACAACCACTCCGTCGGCCGATACTGCCGCCAATAGGCGCGCAACAGTTCCAGGGAGCGGTCCGCTAGCAGGGTATAACGATCCTTCCGCCCCTTGCCCTGCTCAACTCGCACCACACGCCGATCGGGGGCACTCTCGATGTGATGGACCTTGAGCCTGACCACTTCGCTGACGCGCAGCCCCGAACCGTAGACCAGCGCCAACAGCGCGCGATGCTTTAGGTTCCGCGGCGCCTCAAGAATCCGGCCCAGCGTGGCACGGTCCAGCACGGTCGGCCGCTTACGCGCCCGACCCCGCGGCGGCAGCGAAAACTGCGTGCCCGGCCGCTTGAGCAACTCACCGTAGAAACACTGCAACGCGCTGCAGTGCACGTTTACCGTGCTCCAGGCCAGGTGCCGCTCGCAGATCAGACGATCCAAATGCGCCTGGATCTGCTCCTGACTCAGTTGCTCCGGCGAGACGCGATACTCCCGCACCAAATCCACCACCGCACGCTCGTAACTCTCCTGCGTCTTGTCCGCAAACCCCTTCAACCGCATGTGCCGCCCAAACCGATCCCTCAACTCGCTCATGACTGACTCCTTCTCGCTCCGTTCCTGCGGACCATCCGCATGAACGTCGGAGTCAGTCTATCCCCTCAAAATGCAAAGAACCGCACGCGTAATCACTCCGCGAAGCGGTTCCGTTCAACGTTGTATATACCAACCCTTCGTTTTTCAGGTTCACATGCGCATTGGTGCTCGCGGAGGCACACCGCATTCAGTTGCCAAAGACTCATTATGATTTCTGTAACTTAATGTCAAGTAGCGGTTTCTATACGGGCTCATCCGAATGGGCGGTTCCCATATCTCGGCTGTAGCCTGGATAGGCGAACGTTTCGGATTGCAGGATTCGATTGCGCGCTACTTCGTTCACGGGGTCCGTTGTTTTCTTGAGATTCCGCTGAAAAACCCAGGGAACAGCCCTGACGGGCTTGACTACGAACGGCCTACCGCATGGAGCGGCAACCGTTGGTAGTTAACGCCATAAGGCGTGTTTCCGCAGCAGAGGGTTTTTCAGCGGTCCGCGGCCAGGCCGCCGGACATGGCCTCCAGCACTGCATGGAGGCTGAGGGCCTCCAGGATACCATCCGGGGCCCGGAGGATGGAGACATGCGCTCCCCGGGGGCCCCACACGGAGGGATCCGAGGGGCCGAAAATCGCCCAGCACCGGCACTGGAGGGCCGCGGCCAGGTGCGTGATGCCCGAATCGTTGCCGGCGAAGAACGGGCAGGCGCTGAGCAGTTCAGCCGTTTCCAGCAACGAAAGCCCGCGGACCAGCGGGATGTCCTTCGGGGCCGCACGGCGAATGCTCTCGAGGGCGGGGAGGTCGGCTTCCCCGGTCAGAAAAAACGGGGCAACTCCGCGTTTGGCCAGGGCGAGGGCCAGGTTGATGAAGCGTTCGACCGGCCAGTTCTTGGACGGGCTTCCGCTGCCCGGATGGAGGGCGACCGGCGGGCGCCCGCCGCGCAAGCCAAGCTGGGCCAGGCGCGCATGGCCCGCGTCGCGATGCCTGGGCAGCAAGTCGAGGCGCGGGACCGCGCCGGCCTCGAAGAGGGCAAGTTCCTCCAGGGGGCGGAGGAGGTGGTCGGCCGCGTGCAGGCCGGCCGCCGAGGGCTTCGGCGAACCGTACAGCACCTGTTTCGAACCCGACCGGCGAAGGTTCTCGACGACCACGCCGTTCGGGTCGTGCAGGTAGCTGAGAACGAAATGAAACGAACGGATGTGAGCCCGCAGGGCGGGATCGGGGCCCGGGCGGTCCGAGAACAGCATGGCGATGCGCGCCCGGTCCAGCGAATCGATGTGATCGGCCAACCCCGCGGCGCGCGCCAGCTCGGCGATGTGCGGGTAACCAATGATTTCGAGGTAGGCGTCCGGCCACTGCCGGCGGAGCGCGCAGAGGGCGGGCAGCGTCAGCATGAAATCGCCGATGGCGCCGCCCCGCAGGACAAGGATGCGCACGCGCTCGATCATACGGCGGGCGCCCCCCTCAGAAAAACCATGCGCCCAACAGCAGGCAGGCCAGGCCGGGAATGCCCAGCAGGACGGCGGCCCACAGGCTTCCCCCCGGTTTTTGCGCCATCCAGGCGGCGCCCTGGCGGAAGCGGTAAGGGCTCAGCACGAGAATCATGCCGACGACCACCCAAACGTAGACGACGGCGCTGATCACGCGGCTGAGCGGGGACGGGTGAAACCGGGCCGCCAGCAGAATCGGCTGGGCCGCCAGCAGCAATAGCCCGCCCAGGGCCCGGGGAGCGAGCAGTTCGTCCAGGAAGAAAATGATCAGCAGGTACGATACCCCGGCGGCCGGCCACAGCAGGCGCTTGAGGTGGTCAAAACGGCCCAGCGAAGCCCCCCCGACGATCAGGGCCACCCAGACCAGGGCGCCCAGGGCGAGCGCGCGGCCCGGCCATACGCTTCGGGGAAACTTTTGCAACCCCTTGACCGCGGCCCCGGGGGCGGCCGCCAGGGCAACCCCGGCGGCCAGGTGCAGGGCGCCCATCGCCAGGGCCGATACTTTCAGGCTCCATTCCATAAATCGCATTCCCGTCGAAAAAACATAGCATACGGCAAGGCCATCGGCTGTAGAAGCGAAAAAAGGCGTAAAGGCCATTGACCCTTCCGCTGCGCCTGTCGTATTATTTCGACGCTGGGATCAGCAAAATGATTTTAGCAACGGATCAAGGCAAAACGCCTTGGGCTGACTCGGCTAACAGAAGGAGACAAGACATGAGCATGTGGTGGCGTCAATTGCGGAAACGCGGGTTTACCCTCGTCGAACTGCTGGTCGTAATCGCGATCATCGGTATCCTGGTCGCGCTGGTATTGCCGGCGATCGGCAGCGCGCTCTTCAAGGGCAAGCTCACGGCGGCGGCGTCCAATGCCCGCCAGATTCATCAGACGATCATCGGCCAGCAGACCGACGAGATTTACACGACCCAGGGTTCGGCCTTCCCGTCCGTGACGACGCAGACCAGTACGGCGTTCTTCACGGCCCTGATCACGAACCGGATCATGAACGTGAGTTACTCGTTCTTCTCGCTGCCCGGCATCGAGCCGGCCCGTTCCCAGATTGAATTCACGTCGGACGTCGGGCGCCGCAACGCGTGGTGCATCGTGTCCGACGCGGAATATCTCGTGGAAACGTGCCCGTTCATCTTCACCCGGAACATGCATCTTCAGAACCAGATCGGGCAGAACCTGAACCCGGATCCGGATGGCGTCCCGCAGCTGCTGGCCGACACGCCGCAGACCACCTCGCCGTTCGGGAAGAAGGGTTTCGTGTTTGTGAACCGCGGCGGCGCCGGGTACTCGATCTACAAGAACGACCTCAAGATGCAGAACTTCACGAACATCTGGAACGTGTACGACATCCGCGGCCAGGTGATCACGAACAAGGTGCTTCGTCCGGGCGGCAGCTACTAAGCACAAAGCGTTACCGCGGATCAAGCCTGAGTCAGCAAGCCCCTTCCGCTTCGGCGGAGGGGGCTTTTTGTTGAGCGGACGCGCCCCCGGGCGGCGCGCTCAGCGCCGGAGCTTGATGCGGGGCCCGGGCCGGGGTGGAGGAAGGCCGCCGTCCACCGCGCCGGGATTCTGAACCACGGCCGAGCCCTCGGGGGTCCGGTCCTCGGCGCCGAGCTTCTCCCGCATCCGGATGTAATGGTCGTTCATTTCCCGGAAGGCCTTGATGATCTGCAGATGCGTGCCCTCGAGTTCGGCCAGCTGCCGGTTGGCCCTCAAGGCCAGGTCCCGCTCGCGTTCGACTTGCTGCTCCAACTGGCGGATCCGGCTGTCGGTGTCCGACCGGAGGTGCTCCATGG
>JAWOHQ010000105.1:0-8292 GCA_046485105.1 Candidatus Competibacteraceae bacterium
GTTCGCGGCGTCCGGATGTTTTCGGAGCGCGAATTTCGAGATTTGGTCAAGAACCTGGAGTTGTCCTTCCGGATTCTGATGATCGTTTAGAGGGGTCCACTCGGGCGACTCGCCGCTGGCCGGCTTGTCGTGGAACCATCGTACCCTGATCGGCTTTTGACGGTCTCGGTTCTTGGACTCGATCACATGCCGCGATGTCAGGATCAGATCCTCGGCCACCGGATAGCCGGTGCCGACGCGACCGGGCATCTTGCCTTCGCCCGTCGTAGGGACAAAGATGGCGACGATCAAATCCTTGTGCATCGGCTCAACCGCTCAGGTCATCCTCGTCACTGACATCGAGCGGTTTCTTGTCCGGCCCCACCACCGGCTTGAGCTTCAACTTGAGTTTCTGGGTCTTGGCCTGTGAAGCATTGACCTCGGCCTCGGCGTTGTAGACCCAGAACTTGACGCCTCCGCCTCCCTTGCCGCCCTTGGTCGTGCCGATCTGCAACTCGATCTCGATATCCTCGATCTGGAATTTCAGGTCCGAGCCAGTCCCTTGCAACTGGGCGGCTTGCAACTCATTGCGCAACTGGCCGAGCATTTCCGACAGTTCGATGTTTTCCATGACGCAACCTCAATTTCAATGATGGATAGCGGAGAGATTAGCCCAGAACACCGCGCATGACCCTGGTGGACGCAGGACTGTTGGACGCTACCGGAAGCATTGACCCCACCGATCCAACCACCCCGGCGCTCCGCGTCACCCCAGTAGCTAAAGGGATACTGTTCGGGTTGTTTTCGCTGGATTTCTAAGAAGCCGCGAAGACCCGACGGAGGATCGCGGCGGCGCCACGCCCGAGCAACTCATCGGCCAGGGCGGTCCCGAGCGCTGCGCCATCCGCCGCCGGACCGCGAATCTCCCCGGCGATCAGGCGGCTGCCGTCGGGTTCGCCCACCAGGCCGCGCAGCCAGAGTTCCCCGTCGTCCAATAGCGCGTGCCCGGCGATGGGTACTTGGCAACCCCCTTGCAGGCGGGCGTTGAACGCCCGTTCCGCCGCGACCCGCAGATGGGTGGCGGGATCGTCGAGGCTGGCGATCAGCGCCTGAGTGCGGGCGTCCTCCAGGCGGCATTCCACGCCGATTGCCCCTTGACCGATGGCCGGCAGACTGAACTCCGGTTCCAGCGTCAGGGTGATCCGCTCCGCCAGCCCCAGACGCTTGAGGCCGGCGACGGCCAGCAGGATGGCGTCGAATTGGCCGGCGTCCAGTTTGGCCAGTCGGCTGTTGACATTGCCGCGCAGGCTGCGAATCTCCCAATGCGGGTAACGGGCGGCCAGTTGGCATTGCCGGCGCAGGCTGGAGGTGCCCACCCGGGCGTCGGCGGGCAGGGCGTCGGGGTGCGGATAATGTTGGGCCACGAAAGCGTCGCGCGGGTCCTCGCGCGCCAGGATGACGGGCAATCCCAGGCCGGGGGGAAAATCGATGGGCACATCCTTCATGGAATGGACGGCGAGATCGGCCCGGCCATCCAGCAAGCCCTGTTCCAGCTCCTTGACGAACAACCCCTTGCCGCCGACCTTGGCCAGCGGGCTGTCGAGGAGTTGGTCGCCCCGAGTGGTCATGCCAATCAGCGCGACTGGCAGGCCAGGATGGGCCTGGCGCAGGCGTTCGGCGACGTGTTCCGCCTGCCACAGCGCGAGGGGACTTTGGCGGGTGGCGATGCGCAGGATATCGGGAGGCATGGTTTTGTTAAGCTATGGCGTCCTTAAACTTACTCGACAGAATAGCTGATGAGCGACACACAGACCAATGCAAGCTGGGGCGGACGCTTCACCGAGAGCACCGATGCGTTCGTGGCGGCCTTTACCGCCTCGGTGGAATTCGACCGGCGGATGTACCGGCAGGACATCAACGGCTCCATCGCCCATGCCCGAATGCTGGCGCGGATCGGGGTCCTGTCCCACGATGACTGCGCGGCCATCATTCGCGGCCTGGAGGAGATTCGGGGCGAAATCGAACGCGGCGAGTTCCCGTGGTCGGTGGAACTGGAAGACGTCCACATGAACATCGAGGCGCGACTGACCGAGCGCATCGGCGACGCCGGCAAGCGTCTGCATACCGGCCGCTCGCGCAACGATCAGGTCGCCACCGATCTCCGTTTGTACCTGCGCGACGCCATCGACGCCATTCTCGCCGAGATCAGGCGCCTGCTGGGCGGACTGGTGGAGCTGGCGGCGGGCGAGGCTGAGACAATCATGCCCGGATTCACCCATTTGCAGGTCGCGCAGCCGGTGACCTTCGGCCATCATCTGCTGGCCTGGTTCGAGATGCTCAAGCGCGATTACGAGCGGCTGTCAGATGGCCGCAAGCGCGTCAACGTCATGCCGCTGGGCGCGGCGGCGCTGGCTGGGACCAGTTATCCGCTGGATCGGGATTACACCGCGCAGCTGCTGGAGTTCGCCGCGCCGTGCGCCAATTCGCTGGACGCGGTCAGCGACCGGGATTTCGCCATCGAATTCGCCGCCGCGTCGGCCATTCTGATGACCCATCTGTCGCGGATGGCCGAGGAGCTGGTGCTGTGGTCCTCGGCGCAGTTCGCCTTCGTGGAACTGCCGGATCGGTTCTGCACCGGCTCCTCGATCATGCCGCAGAAGAAAAATCCCGACGTGCCGGAACTGGTGCGGGGCAAGACCGGCCGGGTCAACGGGCATCTGGTCGCGCTGCTGACGTTGATGAAGAGCCAGCCGCTGGCCTACAACAAGGACAATCAGGAGGACAAGGAGCCGTTGTTCGATACCGTGGATACCGTGCAGGGCTGCCTGCGCGCCTTCGCCGACCTGATCCCGGCGCTGCGGCCCCAGCGCGACCACATGCTTCAGGCCGCCCGACGCGGCTTCGCCACCGCCACCGATCTGGCCGATTATCTGGTGCGCAAGGGTCTGCCGTTTCGCGACGCCCATGAGGTCGTCGGCCAGGCGGTGCGGTTGGGGGTGGAGACTAGTCGGGATCTGGCGGACATGACGCTGGCTGAATTGCGGGCCTTTTCTCCGCTGATTGAGGAGGATGTATTCGCGGTGTTGTCGCTGGAAGGCTCGGTGGCGGCCCGCGACGTGCTGGGCGGGACCGCGCCGAACCGGGTGCGGGACGCGGCGGCGGCGGCGCGGGCGTGGCTGGTGGAGTTGGCTTGAAGGGAGTTCATTAGTAATCCTGAAGATTCACTGGTTGCGATAAAATGTGGCCTGGTTAGTTTCGCTATTTCACAAAAAGTGAGAAATATTTGATATTGTGTTATTATAATCATGGGTAATGGATGCCTGAGGGGTGGCGGGAAGCTGCCGAGTGTTCGCGAAGCGGACGGACATTGCATTTGATCACTGGCTTGTAGTTCAAGGAGGTTGAGATGTTCAGGAAAGCGATCTACTTGCTGCTGATCAGCGTCCTTGCCGTCATCGGAGTGGCTCACGCAGCCGAGCGATGCACTCCGGAAGAGGCGAAGGCGTTGGTGGAAGAAGCAGTGTCGTATCTCAACGAACATGGCAAGGACCAGGCTCTGGCGGAATTCAATAAATCCGAGAGCATGTTCGTGAAGGATGACCTTTATGTCTTTGTTCTCGATACCAAGGGCATGATGGTCGCTCATCCCAAGAATCCCACGCTGATCGGCGAGAACCTGCTGGAGGAAGAAAGCCAAGAAAAGGCATTGCAAGGATCAGGGTGGCTGAATTACGTCCATCAGAACCCCACCACCAAGATGGAAGAATCGAAGACGACTTACTTCCAGAGAGTGGGTGATCTCGTTGTTCTTTGCGGCGCGTACCAATAAGCTCGATGCGCGGCGCGAGGTTTCCGGGAGCCCCGGTCACCAAGCCGGCCAAGCGGGCGAGATGCCGGCGCTCCCGGGTTCACTGCTAATACCGCTTCAACTTCAACCCTTTCTCCAGAGACCGGCCTCCACCAATCGCCTTACCAGCGCGCCGCGGCGGGTATGCGGCGCCATGAACCCCTGCAATGCCGCCTCAAATTGCGCCCGCGAGGCGCACAGTTCATAGGCATCCGCCAAGTCGATCAGCGACCTGCGCGCCTCGTCGTAGCCCGAGGCCGTACCTTGGGCCGCCTGACGATCCGCGACCGCCCACGCTCCGTCAAAGTTCTGGGCCAGCTTGCGCAAGGCGGCCTCGCGCAGTTTCCGCCGTTCGGCCTCGGCGCGGGCGCGGGCGGCGGTTTCCTTGCGGAGGCGGTGTTGTCGCGCTTCCTCGGCCAACTGCTGGAGTTCCACAACCGTGCGCCGGTTGGGTTCGACGGCGGTTATTCGCTCATGGTGATGGTCCGTCGTTGCAATGGTGGGTCATGCGGCAAATCTCGACTTTAGCCATTTCAGGCGGTGGGCGTCCCCGCCGACCCGGATTCAGGAAACCCCGCGGCGGCCAGCAGGTACAGAACGACGGCCACCACCACGACCGCGATGAAACCGAAGTGAATCGCCAGCACCGTAGCCAGCACCGCGCCCACCACCGAGGCAAAACCGTTCAGCGCCCAGGCCCAGGGGATCAACGTCGGAGCGTGGGCTGCGAGCCGGGCCAGGCCCAGCGGAAACAGCATGCCCATGGCCCAGGCCAGCGGCGCGATCAGCAGCACCGACAGCCCGATCTTGATGCCCTCCGCCAGACCCATCAACTGCCGGAAGAGCGGCGGCAGCGCCAGCGCGTAGGACAGCGCCAACCCGGCGATGACCAGCGCCGCCCAGCCCACGGCTCGCCGCGCCGTTCCCGCTGAGGCGAAGCGGTTGGACCAGCGGCTCCCCAGTCCGGCGAACAGCAGGAAGGCGGTGAGCACCACGGCGATGGCGTACACGGGATGGCTGAGGAACAGGATGAATTTCTGGATGAACACGATTTCCACGAACATGAAGGCCAGGCCCAGCGCCGTGAAATAGAGCGCCACTCGCCCGGCGCCGCGCCCGGCGGTCGGTTCCCGACGCCGGAACAGCCACAGCGGCAGGAGCGTCAGGGCAAAGCTGGCGACCAGCGCCTGGACCAGCGTGGCGATCACCACCGGATAGCCCCAATCCAGCAGCGCCAGCCCGCCCCGATCCTTCAAGGTGAGAATTTCCGGCAACGTGTCCCAGCGGAAAAAGTGGAAGAAGTACGGGCGGTCGTCGGTCGCCGGGCGGATGGCGAATTTGTAGCGGTTCACGAACGCCGCCCGTTCCGGGGAAAGCAGCGCTGCCGCGCCTTCGTAAAAATGCGGCCGGTCGAGGCGGTTATACCGATTCGCGGCGTCGGGTGACATCCCAGGATGCCAGACTAAATCGAAGGCGCGAGCGACGGCAAACGTCTGAAGCGCCGCGATCTCCCCAGCGGTGAAGGGCTCGTTCTTCACCAGCAGGGTCGCGGTGTTCCAGCCCCGGATCATGACCAGCCGCGCGCCCGGATCGTCCGCGCCGTTCGCTTCCAGGGCCGCGATCACCGTCCCGAACAGCTTGAGGGCGTCCCGGGGCGGCAGGGTCACCCAGCGGGTGATCGCCAGCATCCCCCCCGGACTCAGGCGATTCAGATAGGCTTGCAGCGCTTCCACGGTATAGAGATAGCTTTCCGCCAGCCCGTGCAGCCCGGCGGCGGCGGTGGCGAAGGCGTCCAGCAGGGCGACCTGGATCAGATCGAAGCGTTGGTCGGTGGCCTCGACGAAGCCGCGCGCCTCGCCGAGATGCGCGCGCACCCCCGGCAAACTGTAGGGGCGGCCGGAGAACGCGCCGAACCGCTCCTGCACCAGTTCCACCACCTGGGGATTCAGTTCGACCGCAGCCACGCTGCGCGCGCCGAGCGCCAGTGCTTGCAGGATGTCGGCCCCACCGCCCGCCCCCAGGATCAGGGTCGCCGGTCGTTCCAGCAGGTGATAAGGCAGCGCCGAGGTCAGAAAATCCAGATAGGCCAGCGGCTCCCAGCGGCCTTCGAACCGGTTGATGGCGCTCAAGCCGTCGCCGTCGGTGAACAGCGCCAGTTGCGGCGGCGGTTCGGCGGCGGCCAGCAGGCTCAGGCCCGGCGCGTGCCGGAAAGGAATCTCCCGGTTCTCAACCACTGTCACCACCCCCAGCGGACTGGAGGTTTCGGCCACGACGCGGGCGCCCATGACGTTCAGAGTCTGGGCCAGTTCCTTGTAGGGGGAGGGCTTCAGGGCGGTCCAGGACGCTGGCAGGACGAGAACGATGATCGCGATTGAAGCCAGCCCAGCTGCGGTTCGCCGCGCCGCGCCGCGCCAGGCGATCAGCGCCCCAGCGGCCAGACCGATCAGGGCGATGACCCGTAGGGCGGTCTCCGGCCGCACCGCTAGCAGCAGAATCACCACCCCCAGGCCGCCGGCCGCCGCGCCCAGGATATCGGCGGCGTAGAGCCGGGGAATATGGTCGGGAAACCGCGTGAAACTCAGGCACAGCGCGACGGCGGCGCAGAAAAAGGGGACCAGCAACAGCAGGTAAATGACGGCCAGCCGGCCCAGTTGGCGGGGGTCCCAGAGGATTTCCAAGGCGTTGAACCCGGTCTGCTGCGCGGCCAGGAACGCCAGCAGCGCCGTCGCGCCGAACAGGCCGGCGGCGGTGGCGAAGGCGGCGGTGAAGCGCGCCCGCAGCGGATTCTGGGCCAGGGTCACCATCGCGCCAGCCGCCCCGTAGCCCAGCAGCGCCACGCTGATCATCATGTAGGCGAAATGGTGCCATTGAATGATCGAAAACAGCCGCATCAGCAGGACTTCGTAGGCTAGGGCGGCGGCGGACAGCAGGGCGACGGCCGGGTAGGGCGGCCGGAGCGGCGCGGCGTTTGGGTCGGACATGGCGCGCCCGTCGGTTAGGACGGTCCGCCGGTCAGCGGCACGAAGCGCACCGGCGGAATCCGTCTGTGCCCTTGACGCTCGACCGGCGGTCGATAAGCGGAAACGGGTGGTATGAGGTACTCGCTCATGGTGCTCGACCTTTGCTGCGGGGACCCATCCAGCATTGGGATGCATTCGATTATTTTAGTTTGCCATGGTGGACATCACCAACAAGCCGGTCGAAACCAGCGCCCGGGAGCTTCCAGAGCGGGTCGGGCGGTCTTGAAGTTCGGCGGGACCTGAAAATGAGCGGTACAATGAAAAAGATAAAAAACGACGCGCGAAGGTAGGAAACATGCTGGCGAAACTCAAGCCATTCGGCCCGCTCATCAACCTGATCCCGAATACCGCCATCCAGTTTCTGGATTTCGGTTTGAACCTCAACGATGCACGGGTGTCGCGGGCGTTCCTGACCGAAGCCGGCATGGACGGGCGCGTCGTCCTGACTGCTCTGTACGCCGACGACGCCAGCGGCCAGTTCGTGACCCAGGACGGGCGGGCGACCCAGCCGGAGCAGGTCTACTCCCTCAATGCCGCCAAGGCCACCGCCATCCTCGACAGCGCCTGGATACCCGTGCCCTTCCTGCGGGTACGGGAGCCGCGCCCGGATGGCTGCCACCTGTTCGACAAGGGTCCGACCAACTGGGCGCGGGCGCGGCTGGTGGAACTGCCGGCGCCCGATGTCGAGGGCCATACTCACCGCGTCACCCTGGCGTTCGACACCCAGTTGCTGCCGACCCGCGAGGGCCGGCCCTATCTCGCCCCCAGCCCGCTGGACATGCAGTCCGGCGAGGAATTCGCCCTGACCGACGCCGAAGCCGATACCGGCTGGTTCCTGGAGCAGGAATGGGTGCGGGAATGGCTGTACCAGCGCTTCCACGCCTTCGAACTACGCCGCCGCGCCCCGCGCCGGGTGGACGAGGCCGAACTGCGCAAGAGCCCGGATACCGTGGCGGCGTATCTGACCGTACTGACGCTCCTGGTTCGGACGATCCGACCGCCGCGCCTGCGCTTCACTTTCGTGGACGAGGGGCCGACCGCCCGGCTCAACCGGCCGGTGGGCGTGGACCTGGTGCTCGACATCGGCAACTCCCGCACCTGCGGCATGTTGATGGAAACCAGCGGCGACGATCCGGTGGACATGAACGACAGCTACCGGCTGGAGTTGCGCGATCTATCGCGGCCCGAGCAGGTCTACGACGAACCCTTCCCCAGCCGGATCGAATTCGTGCGCTGCGCCTTCGGTGACGACAAGCTGTCGCGCCGCAGCGGCCGGGCCAGCGCCTTCCTGTGGCCGACGGTCACCCGGGTGGGGTTCGAGGCGCGGGCGCTGTCCTGGTTCAGCCACGGCGCCGAGGGCAACACCGGTCTGTCTGGCCCCAAGCGGTATTTATGGGACACCGAACCGCGCCACCACGCCTGGCGCTTCAATCCCGGACCCGACGG
>JAWOHQ010000183.1:0-2666 GCA_046485105.1 Candidatus Competibacteraceae bacterium
TTCAGGACATTCGTGATCTGACAGACAAGCTGGATCTGGAATTTATCCATGTGAATGGACATCAAGGAAATTATGGTAATGAACAGGCAGATAGACTTGCGGTTGCTGGTGCTAATTATTCATCTACATTATGAATTTTGAGACAAAAATTGATTTCTACATTATATAGAGATTTCTATTAAAGTTAGGAGATCCAGGCGCGTTGGGCCAATTCGACCTGCTCCGCTTCCAGGTCGGCGAAGCGCGCGCCCTGGATGCGGCTCACGGAACCCTTGAAGCACAGATCCACCACCTCGTCGCGCAGGCCGACGATCTCGAACAGTTGCGCGCCGCGGTAGCTGTTGAGGGTGGAAATCCCCATCTTGGACATGATCTTATACAGGCCCTTGTCGATGCCTTTGCGATAGTTCTCGATCAGGGTCGGGGCGTCGCGCCGGGTGATTTCGCCGGTGCGGAGCAGGTCGCGCAGGCAGTCGTAGGCGAGATAGGGGTGAATCAGGGTGGCGCCGTAGCCGAGCAGCACCGCGAAGTGGTGGGGATCACGGGCGGTGGCGGTCTCGACGATCAGATTGGCCTCGCAGCGCAGCCCGTCCCGCACCAGCCGGTGATGCACCGCGCCGGTGGCCAGCAGGGCGTGAATCGGCAGGGTATCGGGCGTGATGGCGCGGTCGGACAGCACCAGCAGCACCGCGCCGCCGCGCACCGCCGCCGCCGCCTGATCGCAAACCCGGTCGATGGCGGTCTGGAGTCCTTCGCCGGCCGGGTAGTTCAGGTCGATCCGCCGGTGCGGATAGCGGCCGTCGGGATTGGCCAGCAGCGCCTGCATCCGGCCTTCGGTCAACACCGGCGAGTTGGCGGTCAGGCGCGGGGCATGGGCCGGGTTTTCCTCGAACAGATTGCCCTCGGCGCCCAGACAGGTTTCCAGCGACATCACCACCGCCTCGCGCAGCGGGTCGATGGGCGGATTGGTGACCTGGGCGAACTGCTGGCGGAAGTAGTCGTACAGCGAGCGGGGACGGTCGGACAGCACCGCGAAGGGGGTGTCGTCGCCCATCGAACCGATGGCTTCCTGGCCGGCCTCGGCCAGCACCCGCAGCACCTGGTCGCGTTCCTCAAAGGTCACCCCGAACAGCTTCTGATAGGTGTTCAGAACCTCCGGGGCCAGCGGTTCGGGATTGGGTTCGTCCCGATACAGGGAGCGCAACCGCTGGACGTGGCCGCGCAGCCAGCGGCGGTAGGGATGGCGGTTCTTGAGCGCGTCGTCGATGTCGGCCGGGGTCAGCAGCCGGCCGGTTTCGACGTCGACCGCCAGCATCTCGCCGGGCCGCATCCGGCCTTTGGCGACGACTTGTTCGGGCGCGTAGTCGTAGACACCGATTTCCGAGGCGATGGTGAGGTGGCGGTCCTCGGTGATGACGTAGCGGGCCGGGCGCAGGCCGTTGCGGTCCAGCACGCAGGCGGCGTAGCGGCCATCGGTCAGCACGATGCCGGCCGGCCCGTCCCACGGTTCCAGATGCATGGAGTTGTATTCGTAAAAAGCCCGCAGATCGGGGTCCAGATGTTCGATGTTCTGCCAGGCGGGCGGAATCAGCAGGCGCATGGCGCGGAACAGGTCCATGCCGCCCATCACCAGCACTTCCAGCATGTTGTCCAGCGAACTGGAGTCGGAGCCGGTCAGGTTGACCAGCGGACGGATTTCCGCCATGTCCGGCAATAGCGGCGAGGAGAAGACGTGGCTGCGCGCCTCGGTCCAATTGCGGTTGCCGCCGATGGTGTTGATTTCGCCGTTGTGGGCCAGGTAGCGGAACGGCTGCGCCAGCCACCACTGCGGCAGGGTGTTGGTGGAAAAGCGCTGGTGGAACAGGCAGATCGAGGATTCCAGCCGTTCGTCGTGGAGATCGGGATAGAACATCGGCAGATTGGCCGGCATCACCAGACCCTTGTAGCTAATCACCCGCCCCGACAGCGAGGGCACGTAGTAGACCGGATCGCGGGCGCGGATGCGCGAGTTGACGCGGCGTCGGGCCACGAACAGATGGCGTTCCATTACGTCTGGAAGCATGTCCGCCGGGGGCGTGACGAAAATCTGCTCGATATGCGGCAGGCTCCGGCGCGACTCTTCGCCGCAGGCATCGGGATCGACCGGCACGACGCGCCAGCCGGCGACCGTTAATCCTTCCTTTTCCAGCTTCGCTTGCAGGTCGGAGCGAGCGGCGGCGGCCAAGGTCGGATCGCGGTTGAGAAACACCATGCCAACCCCGTAATGGTCACCCAGTTGTATCCCGGCTTCGGCCGCCGCCAGCCGTAGAAAGGCATCCGGCTTGCGCATCAGCAGGCCGCAGCCGTCGCCGGATTTGCCATCGGCGGCGACCGCGCCGCGGTGGGTGAGACGGGCCAGGGAGGCGATGGACGTTTGCACCAGCCAGTGGCTGGGCCGGTTGTCCATCTGGGCGATCAGGCCGAAGCCGCAACTGTCCTTTTCGAATTCGGGCCGGTACAGACCGGTAGCGTGCATTGGCTGCATGTCGTTTCACTTGCGGGAGAGAGTCAGGAGAGGCAAAACAAAGGACGTGCCATTGGCCGCCAACCTGGCGGGGTTGGCGCAAATTTTGTAAACGCGCCGGCCCGCGTACAAAAAGCATCGTCATTTCATGGCGATGGCGGAT
>JAWOHQ010000202.1:0-13530 GCA_046485105.1 Candidatus Competibacteraceae bacterium
CCCGCTTTCAGCAAGCGCATACTACAAGCATACACGCGGATATTCGCCACCGAATTCTACCCTGTCAAGCTCGAGGACATCGCCGAAGATATTGAGTCACAGGGCGGCGCTAACGTAATCTAATCTCAGGGAGAACATAAATTGGAGCTTAAGGGAAAAGTCGCGTTTGTATCAGGAGGAACCAAGGGCATCGGACGATGCGTAGCCGAAAAACTGGCTCAGCAGGGCGCGCATGTCGTCGTGAACTATTTCCGCTCGCGTCAAGCGGCCAATGAAACCGTCGAAAAAATCAAAAGCCTCGGTGTGGAAAGCTACGCCCACCGCGCCAATATGGGTAACCATGACCAACTGCCGGCTATCTTCGAGGGCATCAAGGAACGTTTCGGCAAACTGGACATCCTGATTTCCAACGCCGGGTCGCCAAATTAATCGAACGCAACATCATCGAAGTCGCGCCGCTGGCTTTCATGCGCGGTCGCTCGCTGAACGATTCCTTCATCATCCTCGACGAAGCCCAGAACACCACCGTGGAGCAGATGAAAATGTTCCTGACCCGGATCGGCTTCGGCTCGACGGCGGTGGTCACCGGCGACGTGACTCAGGTGGACCTGCCGCGCAACGTCCAGTCCGGCCTGCGCCAAGTCTTGCAGGTGCTCAAGGACGAGGAAGGGATCGGCATCACCTTTTTTAACGCCCGCGACGTGGTCCGGCATCCGCTGGTGCAACGAATCGTCAACGCCTACGCCCGCTACGAACAGGACAATCCCGCATGACCCTGGAACTGGATTTGCAAATCGCCCTGGACCTGCCGGGATTGCCGGCCGAGACCGACTTTCGGCGCTGGGCCGAGGCGGCGCTGGCTGGGGCGGATTACCGACAAGACGCCGAACTGACCCTCCGCATCGTCAACGAGGCCGAAAGCGCCGCGCTCAACGAGCGCTATCGCCACAAACCGGGACCGACCAACGTGCTGTCGTTCCCCTTCGAAGCCCCGCCAGAGATCGACAGCACCCTGCTGGGCGATATCGTGATCTGCGCGCCGGTGGTGCTGCGCGAGGCCATCGTCCAGAGCAAGACCCCCGAGGCGCACTGGGCGCACTTGGTCGCGCATGGCGTTTTACACCTGCTGGGCTATGCTCATGATGAAGCACAGGCCGAGGCCATGGAATCCCTGGAAATCCGTATCCTGGCGGGACTCGGCTTCCCTGACCCCTATGGAGACCTTCCCGACTCATGAATGAAGAACGATCCGAACCCAGCCATAAACCTTCCTGGCTGGAGCGTTTGGGCTTCGCCCCGACGGGCGAACCCAAGGACCGGGACGCACTGATGGAGTTGTTGCGCGACGCCCAGCAACGGGATTTACTGGACGCCGAGGCCCTGACCATGATGGAAGGGGTCATGCGGGTCTCGAAAACCCAGGTGCGCGACGTCATGATCCCCCGCGCCCAAATGGTGGTGCTGGAGCACGACTGGAATCTGGAGCGCCTCATCGCGACCATCGTCGAATCGGGCCATTCCCGCCTGCCGGTGATCGACGAGAGTCGGGATAACGTCATCGGTATTCTGATCGTCAAGGATCTGTTGGCCCACGCCTTCGACCACCGCGAGGATTTCGATCTCAACACCCTGCTGCGCCCGGCCAAGTTCATCCCCGAAAGCAAGCGCCTCAACGTCCTGCTCAAGGAATTCCGCGGCAACCGCCGGCACATGGCGATCGTGGTCGATGAATACGGCGGGGTCGCTGGTCTGATCACCATCGAGGACGTGCTGGAGGAGATCGTCGGCGAGATCGACGACGAGCACGACATCGAGGACGACACCGCCAACATCCGCCCACAGGGCGATGCTTTCCTCGTCAAGGCGCTCACCCCGGTCGAGGAGTTCAACGCACGGTTTCAGGCAACATTCAGCGACGAGCGGGCCGACACCATCGGGGGGCTGGTGATGATGGAGTTGGGCCGGTTGCCCAAGGGCGGCGAATCCGTGGACCTGGACCGCTTTTGCTTTCGGGTGCTGCGCGCCGACAACCGGCGAATTCACCTGCTGGAAATGACGCTCGGCGAGGACCAGGAAGCAGCGCCATCCAACCATGGCTCGGAAGATTGATTCGGGACCAATAGCGCCCTCTCATCGAGAGTGGCTAGAATAGACAACGCTTTAGTCCACTTCCCGATCAGACCTCGCGATCCTCATGAGCGACACTCCTCCACCCCCCGGTATTCTCGGGTTTCTCGCCGGCTACGGTCCGCTGCGCATTCTACTGGCGGCCACGGCCCTTGTTTCCATCTTCTTGGCGCCCGCCCCGGGCACGGCCCCGGCCTTTGAAGGTTGGGCGATGCTCTCCACCCTGCTGGCGCCGGTGTTGGCCCCGCTGGCGGTCATGGTGCTATTTCTGGACGCGCTCATGTCGCGGGTGATGATCGCAGACACCGAGGGCGATGCCCGCACCCACTATCGGCGGGTGATGTGGACGGACCTGGCGGTGGCGGCGGTGACGGTGGGTTTCTGGGTACCGTATTTCATGGGGTTGGTGCAATAGGCGGGGAGTTTTCGCATGATCCCTTCAAGGTACGCCATCCAGGAACGTCATCCCCTCGTCATCGATCTCCTGGCGTTCGCCGCCGGCGCCCTGCTGCCCCTGGCGTTCGCGCCGTTCGGCTACTGGCCGCTGGCGATCCTGCTGCCCGCTGTCTTGCTCTGGAGCTGGGATGGGGCATCGCCGCGCCGGGCGGCCGGGCGTGGCGGGTTGTTCGGGCTGGGCGCCTACGGTTTCGGCATCTACTGGATCTTCATCAGCCTGCACGAATACGGCAACGCCCCCGCGCCGTTCGCGGTCCTGGCGACCTCCGTCGTGGTCTTGGTCATGGCCCTGTACCCGGCCGTGCTCGGCTGGCTGGTGGTCCGCTGGGGACCAGCGCCGGGTCCGGCACGCTGGCTGCTGCTGGTTCCGGCGCTGTGGACCCTGCTGGACTGGGTCCGAAGCTGGCTGTTCACCGGGTTTCCCTGGCTGGCGCCCGGCTACAGTCAGACCGACGCCCCGCTCGGGGCGCTCGCGCCCGCCCTGGGCGTGTTCGGCGTCGGCTGGGCGGTGCTGTTGAGCGCCGGGTTGTTGCGAACTCTGCCGCAGGGTCCCCACTGGCGGGCGCGACTGGGGTGGCTGGGACTACTGGCGGCGCTATGGCTGGGCGCCTGGGGACTGGGCCACATTTCCTGGGTCGATTCGGCCGGACCGCCGCTGCGGGTCGCTATCGTCCAAGGCAACATATCCCAGGACCAGAAGTGGGAGCCGAAGATCCTCGACGACACCCTGCAACGCTACGTCCAACTCAGTCTGCCCGAGCACGGCCGCAGCGATGTGCTCATCTGGCCGGAAACCGCCATCCCGGCCTTTCTGGATGAGGTCCGACCCTTCGTCGCCGCGCTGGCCGAGGAAGCACAACGGGCGAAGGTGGATTATGTCGCCGGGATTCCCACCGGTTCCTGGGAAACCGGCGTGTTCCACAACAGCCTCATCGGCCTCGGCCTCTCGTCGGGCCTGTACCACAAGCGCCGTCTGCTGCCCTTCGGCGAGTATCTGCCGCTGCGGACGCTGCTCCTGTTCTTCCGCGACTGGGTGGATATCCCGATGGCCGATTTCACCCCCGGCGGGCGCGAGCAACCGTTGTTCCGCGCCGGAGGTCAACCCGTTGGGCTGTCGATCTGTTTTGAGGCCGTGTTCGGGAGTGAAATCCGCCGGGCGCTGCCCGAGGCGACCTGGCTGATCAACGTCAGCAACGATGCCTGGTTTCAGGATTCCACCGCGCCGCACCAGCACCTGCAAATCGCCCGGATGCGCGCCCTGGAGGTGGGTCGGCCGATGGCCCGCGCCACCAACACCGGGATTTCGGCCCTCCTCGACGAACGCGGCCGAATCCAGGTACGCGGCGCGCAGTTTCAGGCGGAAGTGATTCGCGGCGAGGTGCGACCCATGCGCGGACTAACCCCCTACGCCCGTTTCGGGGATTGGCCGGTGGTGGGATTGGTGCTAGTGTTGTCCGGACTGGGGCTGTTCCTGAACCGACGCACGATCACCCACCGGCATGACTGAAGATTCAACCCCATCGCGGCGCGACTGGCGCGCCTGGTTCGCCTGGTTCGCTTGGTTCGCTTGGTTCGCTTGGTTCGCTTGGCGTTCCAGAGGGCGCTGCCTGACCCTCGCCCAAAACCGCTGTTGGCTGGCCGTGGCCGGCTTGTTGGCCGGCCTGCTGGGCGGCGGCGGTTTGCTGCTGGCGGCGTCTTGCGCCACCCTTCTTCCCCCACGCAACATCGACGATGCCTGCGCCATGTTCGCGGAACATGGCGGCTGGTTCACCGATGCCCAAGCCGCCAGCCAGCGCTGGGGCGTACCCCTGCCGGTGTTGCTGGCGATCATCCATCAGGAATCGTCGTTCCGGAGCGAGGTCCGGCCGCCGCGCATCTGGTATTTCGGCTTCATTCCCGGTCCTCACCGTTCTTCCGCCTATGGTTATAGCCAGGCGTTGGACGGCACCTGGAGCGATTACCTCGCCGCGACCGGCCAGGAGCTAGCCAAACGCAACCGGTTCGGCGATGCGGTGGATTTCGTCGGCTGGTATGTCAACGAAACCCACCGGCGCAACCGCATCGCCAAGAGCGACGTTTACAATCAGTACCTGGCTTATCACGAGGGACACCGCGGCTTCTCCAGAGGGGCCTACCGGCAAAAACCCTGGCTGATGCAACGGGCCCGGCAGGTGCGCGAACAGGCCGACCGTTACCAGGCGCAACTGTATCGCTGCGAGCCGCAACTGCGCGCCATTTAACGGCCATAAAAAAACCGCCAGCAGATCCGGCTGGCGGTTAAGTACAGGATATTGAGCTTAAACACGCTTCGCTGTGGAATTCAGCTTAAGCGAGTATTAGTTAACAATAATTTCTCGTCCTGGTAAATCGGGAACATTGACAGCTTAATCAGGGTTTATACTTAATTTCGTGCAATCGCGGCACCGCTCCTCACGGTTCCTCGCTAACCCGAACGAAGGTGACGCCTCCGCAGGCCGGACAAGGCCCGATCACGGCGGGCGCGTGGAACGCCGCTTGCTCGCCGCAATTCGCGCACCGCAAGGTTCCCGGTCCGGTGATTTCACCGCTGCGATACTCGAAAATCTTAACCTCTTCCACGCCTTCCACGCCCTCCGCCGGCGGCGCGAACTCGCGCAGCTCCAGTCTTGACTGGTCCACGCCCCGCTGGAAAAAATCCAGCATCCGGTCCTCCAGCAATTCCAGATCGAAGCGCAGCCAAGCGCGTAGATCGCGGCCGGTCGTGGTCAGATATTCGCCGGCATCTTCCAGATCGCGCTTCAGATAGCTACCGATCAGCCGCGCTTCCTCCCGAGTCAACTCGCCCAGCTCCACCGCCTTCTCCGCCGCGTGCTCGATACTGGCGTGAAGCTGTGGAAACGCCGCTTTCTCGGCCTGCTCCAATTCTTCCAACCGATGTTTCACCCGCTCCATCATCCGGTCGTAGGCCTCGACCAGTCGGTTGCCGTGGGTCGGTTCAGTCATCTCGGATTCTCCCCTGTCGCTGGTTGACGGCTTCTGGCGCGATTCGCCGGACTTATTCATTCTAGCCGTTCATTCCGGCTTCCGCCGCGCCGGCATGCCGATGACCGGTCCGTTCGGCGTCATAGTCGCAAATTCCTCTGGCTGGGTTATGATTAGCCGCAACGGCTTTCCTAACCCCCCGGACGGCGCCGCCATGGCCCCGCGACCCCTGAAACCTCGCGACATTCCCAACCTCATCACCGCCCTGCGCATCCTGCTCGTGGCGCCCTTTCTGTGGCTGCTGCTGGAAGAACGCTACGGGCCGGCTCTGGCGCTGTTCCTGATCGCCGGCGTCTCCGATGCGTTGGACGGCTTCCTGGCCAAATACTACGGCTGGACCAGCGAATTGGGCGGGTTGCTCGATCCCATCGCCGACAAGCTGCTATTGCTGGGCGCGATTCTGGCGCTGGGATGGCTGAACGAACTGCCGGCCTGGCTGGTGGCGCTGGTGATCGGGCGAGACTTGGTCATCGTCAGCGGCGCGTTCGCCTATCACCTGCTGGTCGAGCGCCTGCGGGCCGCGCCGCTGCTGATCAGCAAGCTGAACACCCTCACCCAACTCGTGCTGGTCTGCGCGATCATCATCCATTATGGGCTCATGCCGCTGCCCGAGGCGGGCTTGAACACGCTGATCTATCTAACCGCCCTGACCACGGTCTGGAGCGGCGCGACCTACGTTTGGCGCTGGGGATGGCTGGCTTGGCGTAAAAGCCGGCTTTCCCCAACCGATTCCGGCTCTAACAAGGCTTGACGACCCTCCAGCCCGCTCGATCGCGGAACCGCCTCAAAACGCCGGCCGCAAATCCACCACCCGTTGGGCCTTGCCCTCGGACACCGGCAGGCTGCCCGGTTCGCGCAGCTCGACGACCGGCTTGACCAGAATCGCCGAACGCAGCCGTTCGCTGATCCGTTCGCGCAGTTCGCCCAGCGTTTGCGGACCGTCGGCGAACAGAGGGGCGTGAATCTCGGCCTCGACCACCAACCGGTCCAGCGCACCCCGCTTTTCCAACTGGATTAGATAGTGGGTCCCAACTTCCGGCATCCGCCGGGTTCCAAGCCGGTTCGTTCATGCCGCCGCCTTTTCGTTATCGCAAGGATCGGGGTTTAGCATCGCGGATACCGCCGACGGCCGATCGCACAAACCGCAACCGTCAGGGTTGGTTGGGAATGGTAACATGCCCGGCTAGCACTCATCGCCGTCATCCCCCGTCCGGAGCATGCATGTCTCGTTCGATCCTGATTCTCCTCCTGATTCTGAGCCTGTCCATGCCCGCCCGCGCCGCCCGCGAGTTCGACGCAACGCCGATTTCGCTGGCCGACCATGTCGACCCAGGGGAGACCTACGGGAGTATTCGGCTCCTCAGCGCCCTGCGATTGGCTCGCGCCGAGTTCGATGGTTTGCGGCTGTGTGGCCTGTCCGGGCTGGCCTGGGACGAGAACGCGGGCCTGTTGTACGCGATTTCCGATAGTGGCGGCCTGTTCCACCTGCGGCCAGCATTCGACGACCGGGGTCATCTGGCCGGCGCGCGCGTGGTCGCCGCCTACCCACTGCGAGACGCCGCCGGCAAGCCACTGCGTTCTCCTTACGCCGCCGGCAAGCCACTGCGTTCTCCTTACAACGACGCCGAGGGTCTGGCCCTCCGCGGCCGCGACAACCCGACATCGGGCGAACCGGAACTGGTGATATCGTTCGAGATCAGGCCGCGCGTGGTTCGCTATACTCCAACCGGCCGGTGGCTGGGCGAGGAACCGCTGCCGGCCCTGCTGCGCGAGGTCCACAACTACCGCGACCGCAATCAGGCATTGGAAGCGGTAACCCTCCATCCCCGCTGGGGCGTCCTGGTCGGTCCCGAACAACCGCTGCGCCGCGATCCAGCCGGGCAGATCCGCCTGTCCACTCACGACGGCCGCTACTGGTTTTATCCACTCGGCACCGCGCCCGGCGCCGCCCTGGTCGCCATGGAAGCGTTGCCGGATGGCGGTCTGCTGACCCTGGAACGCGCTTTCGTCGCTCCCTTGCGCCCGCTGATCATCAGCCTGCGCCGCACCGTACTGCCCGCGCCAAGCCGCGCCCCCACTCCCCTGCGCGTCGCCGATGTCGCGATCTTCGATAGCACCCAAGGCTGGTTGCTGGACAACTTCGAAGGTCTGAGCCGCCACCAGAACTCGCGATTTTTCATCATCAGCGACGACAATTGCAACCGCTGGCAGACCACCCTGCTGGTCTATTTCGAGTTGTTGCCCACCCCCGCAGGGGCCGATCCTGGCTGACGTTGGCGGCTCCGGCCCGACACGTCCGCCAACGGTGAACATTCGTGGAAATCAGTGAAAATCGATGAGCTGGCGAGGAGTTGCCTGATGCTGCAATGCAGAATCAGTTGACAAGAATTGTGGCAAGCTTCAATATGCCAAGATCAAATAGCTTAAGAATTCCACGCGGTTTTTGCCGCTCGAGCGTCGCACCCGAACCATGCTCGCTCACACACCTTGCATCACTTGGAATTACCCGCATACCGGCGATGAAAGCGCGCCAATAACCGCTTCTACCTAATAAACAAGCAATTAAACGAGACTAACCGGAGGTCAACTCGATGGAAGACGTGGTTATCGTCGCCGCCGCCAGAACCGCCATCGGCAATTTCATGGGCTCCCTGTCGACGATTCCGGCGAATGTCCTGGGCGCCAGGGTTATCCAAGACCTGTTGCGGAAAACCGGCGTCGCGCCAGACCGGATCGACGAGGTCATCCTGGGCCAGGTGCTGACGGCCGGCACCGGCCAGAATCCGGCCCGAACCGCAGCGCTGAACGCCGGATTGCCCATTGAAGTCCCCTGCATGAGCATCAACAAGGTCTGCGGCAGCGGCCTGAAGGCGGTGCATCTGGCCTACCAATCCATCCGCGACGGCGACAACCAAATCGTCGTCGCCGGCGGCCAGGAGAACATGAGTCTGTCCCCGCATCTGCTGCTGGGCTCGCGGCGCGGCGCCACCATGGGCGACGCCCGGCTGGTGGACTCGATGCTGAACGAAGGTCTGCATTGCGCCATCAATCACTACCACATGGGCATTACCGCCGAGAACATCGCCACCCGCTGGAGCATTTCCCGCGAGGATCAGGATACCTTCGCCGCCGCCTCCCAGGACAAGGCCGTGGCCGCCATTCAGACCGGTCGATTCAAGGATGAGATCGTGCCCATTGAAATCCCCCAGCGCAAGGGTGCGCCGATCATCTTCGAGACCGACGAATTCCCCCGGGCCGGCACCACCGCCGCAGCCTTGGGCAAGCTGCGACCGGCCTTCAAGCAGGATGGCACGGTCACCGCCGGCAACGCTTCCGGCATCAACGACGGCGCCGCCGCCGTGCTGGTCATGACCGCCCGCGTCGCCCGCGAGCTCGGCCTCCAACCGCTGGCGCGCATCGCCGCCTACGCCAAGGCCGGAGTCGACCCAACGATCATGGGCACTGGACCCATTCCCGCCTCCCTCGCCTGTCTGAAAAAAGCCGGCTGGACTCCTGATCAACTGGATCTGATCGAATCCAATGAGGCCTTCGCCGCGCAGGCGATCTCCGTCAACCGGGAGATGGGCTGGGCAACGGATAAAGTAAATGTCAACGGCGGCGCCATCGCCCTGGGCCATCCGATCGGCGCCTCCGGCTGCCGCATCCTGGTGACCCTGTTGCACGAAATGGCCCGTCGTGACGCCAGGAAGGGTCTCGCGACCCTGTGCATCGGCGGCGGCCAAGGCGTCGCGCTGGCCGTCGAACGCGATTGATTCATAACCAAAACTGAGGAGGAGTTTCTGATGTCGAAAGTCGCAGTCGTTACCGGTGGTATCGGTGGTCTGGGAACCGCCATGTGCAAGGCATTGATGGAGCAGGGCCGCCAAGCCGTCGCGGTGGATTACAACGGCCTCAGTCAGGACGTCGTGGACAAGTGGAAGGCCGACCGCAAGGCGGAAGGCCTGGATATCCCAGTCTATCTGGCGGATGTAACCAGCTTCGAGTCATGCGCCGAAGCGGTCAAGAAGATCGAAGCCGAAGTTGGTCCGGTTGAAATCCTGGTCAACAACGCCGGCATCACCCGCGACGCCATGTTCCACAAGATGAGCGCCGAGCAATGGCACGCGGTCATGAACACCAACCTCAACAGCATCTTCAATATGACCAAGCAGGTCTATGACAAGATGATCGAGCGGGGTTGGGGTCGCATCGTCAATATCTCGTCGGTCAATGGCATCAAGGGTCAGGCCGGCCAGACCAATTACTCGGCGACCAAGGCCGCAGTCTACGGCTTCACCAAGTCGCTGGCCCAGGAATGCGCCAAGAAAGGCGTGACGGTCAATTCGATCTCGCCCGGCTATATCGGCACCGAGATGGTGCGCGCCATCCGTGAAGACGTGCTCGCCAAGATCGTGGCCACCATTCCGGTCGGCCGCTTGGGCGAACCATCCGAAATCGCCCGCACCGTCGCCTTCCTGAGCGCCGATGACGCCGGCTTTATTACCGGTGAAGACATTACCGTCAACGGTGGTCTCTACTTCCGCTAAGCCTCAAACCGCGCGGCGTTGCTCCCTCCGGGCAGCGCCGCGCCGCTTTTTGACATGGCCCGCCATGAGCGAACCGCGCATCATCAAAAAATACCCGAATCGCCGGTTGTACGACACGGCCGTCAGCAGCTATATCACCCTTGAAGATGTCAAGCACCTGGTGTTGGAGCGCGCCAATTTCCATGTCATCGACGCCCGGACCAACACCGACATCACGCGCGGGATTCTGCTCCAGATCATCAGCGAGCAGGAAGAACAGGGCAATCCGATTTTCACCACGGAAGTGCTGGCGCACATCATCCGGTTCTACGGCGATACCCTGCAAGGCATGATGGGCAACTATCTGGAGAAAAGCCTGCAAGCCTTCGTGGATCAGCAACATCTGTTTCGGGAGCAGATGCGCACCTTTATCGGCAAAAATCCGCTGGCGATGATCACCGACTTGGTGGAACACAATCTATCGCTATGGAAGAGCGTCAACGAGCAACTGCAGAAACCCTACACGCCTCCCGAGACGGTCAGCGAGTTGTCACCGCTTTCCCAGTCCACCGCCCCCTCATCCGCGTCTCCTCCCTCGAACCCACCTACTGCCCCCGCCGAACGCGAAAAACCCGAAAAAGCCCGCAAGCCCAGGAAGGATCGGGACGCGTGAAACGGATGGGAGTTTTAAGCTCAGGACTTTCGCTTTCCGTCATTCCCGCGCCAGCGGGACTCCAGTCACCTACTGAAAGAACTGGATACCCGTTTTCACGGGTATGACGACACCCAGTTGACTAGCGAAAGTCCTGAAGTTTTAGGTTTTAATTTCAGAATCAGTAGGTTGGTGTTGGATACTGTCCGATTCTAACTGGGAAAGACTTAAAATCGGATATCAGAGTCGTGACGCCCCCCTTCACAGCAGCTGCCTGGGCCGTGTTCTATCGCGCCAGCAACCAGGCAGCGACGGCCGGCGGTATTTCGCGCTGGGCGCGACCGCTGACGTAGATGCCAATATGGCCACCCCGGAAGGACAATTCGGAATAATCCTCGCTGCCACAACATGCGGCCAGTGCTCTGGACGCAGCCGGCGGCACGAGGTGGTCCTGACTGGCATAGACGTTCAACACTGGCATGACAACGTTGCGTAAATCCACCCGCCGGTCGCCGATGATCACTTCGCCCTTGACCAGTTTGTTGTGCTGGAAAAAGTCCCTGGCGAACTGGCGAAACGCTTCTCCAGCCTGGTCCGGACTGTCGAAAATCCATTTCTCCATCCGCAGGAAATTCTTCAGGGCATGGGCATCGTCGAGAATATCCATCACCTCGACATACTTCTGCCCGGCCAGCCGGAATGGACTCAGGGACAGGAAAGCAAAGTTCAGCAGCTGGCCTGGTGGATTGCCGAAGGTATCGACGAGCAGATCCACATCCACATGCCGGATCAAGTGGGTGAGCAAGTTATCCGGGGTGTGAAAATCCACCGGGGTCACCATCGTGACCAAGTTGCGGATTTTCTCCGGATGGAGCGCGGCGAAACACAAACTGAGCGCCCCGCCCTGGCACACGCCCAGCAAATTAATCCCCGCCAGTCGATGGTGATCGCGCAGATAGTCAACGCAATGGCCGAGATAACGCTGGACGTAATCCACCAAAGTTAGATGCCGGTCGCCGGCGTCCGGATAACCCCAGTCGATCAGATAGACATCCAGACCGGCATCCAGTAACCCCCGGATCATGGAGCGATCTTCCTGCAAATCCATCATATAGGGCCGGTTGACCAGCGCGTAGGCGATCAACAACGGCACGGGGCGAGGTTCCGCCACCCGGGACCGGTAGCGATAAAGAACCAGCTTATCCTCCTGATAGACCGGATCGCGAGGGGATACACCGGCTTCGATCTCGCCGACCTCGGCCAGCGTCTGGGCTCCCCGGGCCAACCGCTCCCGGAAGGACTGGAGTTCCTCGGTGATGCGTTCCGGCGTCAACCCGATCATGACAGCGCCTCTCCGGGAGCATAGCAACGCAACAGCGCATTGAGCAGGCGCCCGCTGAGTTCGCTGTATTCGGCGCTGCGCAGCATCCGACCGTAGCTTTCCTCGTTGCAGTCCACCCACAGATTGTATAGCTCGCGCAAGCTGTCGATGCTCTTGCCGGCAGCCGCGCTTTCGTTCAGCCGTTGCTCCATCAGGTCCAGCGCTTCGCTGGCCGTCCGCTGCAACAAACTCAGGTATTGACCCTGGGTCCGCCGGTAGGCCTGCCAAGCCGCACTGCTCCAATCGGCCGGCGGCGTGACCGCCGAAGCGCCCACCGACTCGATGGTTCGTTGCCAGGTGTCCAGAATCAGGGTCCACAACTGGGCCAGTTCCGGATTGACGCCGGGTTCCCCAGCCGCCGAGGTAACCGCCGCTCTGAATCGCTCGAAATGCTGGCGCAGCGCCGAACCCCCATCGGCTGAACCTTGGGTGGTCTCCCGGAGCTGTTCGGAACACTGCCGGATCTCTTCGCCAAACGCCAGAAAGGTGCGCGCCTGTTTGAGCAGCAGTTCGACATCGAAGCTGCCTGGGGTGGAAGTTTCGCTGGATTCAGCCATGGCGCCCTGGTCGGTGGGGTTGGATCGGAACATCCCGTAGTGGTTTTTCCAGTATAGTCTATCCAATTGGTTTCGCCGGCCGGCCCCGAGGTGCTGCCCGGTTTGGGTTTTCTGGACCGGCCACGGACAACGGCGATCAGGGCAAGCCCCGACAGTGGACAGTCTCTAACCACTAACCACTATCTGGAGACCGGCAAATTTTGAGCGATGGCCTCGGCCTTGAACTGCTTGAGCCGGGCGCGCAACTGGGCTTCGCGGTTGGGGGAAAGTCCGGGATTACGCAGACCGATTTCCAATTGTTCGATGGCGGGCAACAATTCGCCGTTCAGATAATGGTACTCCGCCATGGTGGCATGGGTGGCCGCCATGTCGCCGGACCGCCGCGCGGCCTGGGCATAGGTGACGTACAGTAGAGAATCGTGGGGGCGGCGACGCAAATGCGGTTGCAACAATTGCATGGCCAGTTGGGAATTGCCTTGACCGGCAAGGGCGCGACCGTAATGCATCGCCAGGGTGAAGTCGTCCGGGTACAGGGAACGAGCCTGCTCGAACAGCCGCCAGGCCCCGGATAAATCTCCACGAGCCAGCGCGAGCTCCGCCGTCTCGATCCGGAACGCCAACCGATCCGGATCGCCGCCCAGCAGACGATTCACCTGTCGTTGGGCTTCTGCATAACGGCCGGCCTGCCGCAGCGCCAACGCCAGCGCGTAGCGGGTGGCGGTTTCGCTGGCGTAATCGCCTTGGGCGAGGGTGGTTTCCAAAACGCGGATCAGGGCATTGTTATCGTCGGTTGCCAGCACCCGCGCCCGC
>JAWOHQ010000424.1:0-3312 GCA_046485105.1 Candidatus Competibacteraceae bacterium
CTGGGAATCGTGCGGCCGTATTTTTCCTGCTCTCGAGCCGCGAACGGATCGTTCTGCCGCCAGGAACTGCGTTTTTTATTGGTCATTTCAGATAATTATAGGAAGTTTACAGTGAAGTGAAGGGGAACCGGTTGACAGTTTGAGGGTCAATTCGTATAGTCCGCATCCGTCGTGGCCACTGGTCGCGACCATCAAGCCGAAGTGGCGGAATTGGTAGACGCGCTAGGTTCAGGTCTTAGTTGGGGAAACCCAGTGGAGGTTCAAGTCCTCTCTTCGGCACCAGATTGAAAAAAGCCCGGGTAACGCCGGGCTTTTTGCTTTTCCGGGTCCATGGATACGTTCCAGCGGCGGCGCGGCGGGCGCGGATCCGCTATGCTTGAGGTACCCCACACTCATCCTTCACCCCGCATGGACTGGAACCGCCTGCTCTCCCGCGTTCGCCTGGGTCTGTCCCGCCAGCATCCCGACAGCGAAGCGCGCACCGACTTTCAGCGTGATTTCGACCGCATCGTGTTTTCCTCGGCGTTCCGGCGCTTGCAGGACAAAACCCAGGTTTTTCCACTGTCGCAGAGCGACTACGTCCGCACCCGTCTCACCCACAGCCTGGAAGTCTCCAGTGTCGGCCGCTCGCTGGGGACAATGGTCGGCGACCGGGTGATCCGTCGCCATGCCCTCAAGAGCGTCTACCCGCAGGATTTCGGCGCGGTGGTGGCCGCCGCCTGTCTGGCCCACGACATCGGCAACCCGCCGTTCGGCCACGCCGGCGAAGACGCCATCCGCCTGTGGTTCACCACCTCCGCCACGGGCCAGACCATCCTGGAGCAATTGACTGAAGCGCAACAGCAGGATTTCCTGCGCTTCGAGGGCAATGCCCAAGGCTTTCGCATCATTGCCCGGCTGCAAAGCCCCGACAACCGCGGCGGGATGCAACTGACCTGCGCCACCCTCGGCGCCTTTACCAAATATCCGCGCGCTTCGCGGCTGACCACCGAACCCCCGCCAGGCATCGCCTTCCGCAAGTTCGGTTTTTTTCAGGACGACCGCGATCTGTTCGCGGAAACCGCCGGGGAACTGGGACTGACGCCGGTGGCGCCCGCCGCCTGGAGCCGGCACCCCCTGGCCTGGCTGGTCGAGGCGGCCGACGACATCTGCTACCGGATCATCGATGTGGAAGACGCCTTCCGGCTTCAGCAACTCGGTTTCAAACAGGTCCGCGAGCTGCTACTGCCGCTGACCGGCGAACCGGAACACGCCCAGCGCAAGATGCAACATCTCACCCGGTCGCGCGAAAAAATCGAGTACCTGCGCGCCAAGGCCATCGGCGCCATCATCGATCAGGCGCATCAGTGCTTCATGGAGCACGAAGATGAGATTCTGACCGGGAACCTGACCGGGGAACTGTTGGACCTGATCCCCGCCGCCGCCGCGATGCGCGCCCTCAAGGACTGCGGCGAAACCCAGGTTTACGTGTCCAGGCCGGTGGTGGAAGTCGAAGCGGCGGGTTTCGAGGTGCTGGGCGGCCTGTTGGAAGCGTTTGTCACCACCGTCAACGACCTCGCCGCCCACGGTCCACACGCTTCACCCAAAAGCCGGATGCTGGTTCATCTGATTCCGGAGCAATTCATCGGACCCGGCCGCCAGCCGGCCGCCGACCTCTACCGGCGCGTGCTGGCCATCACCGATTTCGTCGCCGGGATGACCGACTCCTACGCGGTGGCGCTGTTCAAGAAACTCACCGGCATGTCGCTGCCGACCGGTTGAGGGTCACTCCCGGTCCTCGATCAGTGGCACGAACACCACCGGCAGGATGCTCTGGCCCCGCACGACCCCCTGTTCATCCTTGCACAGCAGGCGCAAATCCTGGGTCTGGTACCGCGCCCCGACCGGGACGACCAACCGACCGCCCGGCTTCAGTTGCCGCACCAGCGCCGGCGGAACCTCCGCGGCGGCGGCCGTGACCATGATCCCATCGAAGGGCGCATGTTCCTCCCAGCCTTGCGCCCCGTCCCCGACGCGAACCTCCACGTTGGCGAATCCCAGTTCCCGCAGGCGCGCCGCCGCCGCGGTGGCCAGTTCGGGAATCCGCTCCACCGAGTAGACCCAACGCGCCAGACGGGCCAGCACCGCGGTCTGATAGCCCGAACCCGTACCGATTTCCAGCACCACGGACTGGGGACCCGGTTGCAGCAGTTCGGTCATCAAGGCCACGATGAACGGCTGGGAAATCGTCTGGCCGCGCCCGATCGGCAAGGGCCGGTCGATATAGGCCCACTCCCGCTGCGCCACCGGCACGAAACAGTGTCGGGGTACGGTCGCCAGCGCCTGCATCACCGCGTCGCTCAGCTGGGAATAGCCGGTCAGCCTCGCCGTCTCCCGAGTCTCCGCGATCACCCGCTCCAGAAGGATTCGGCGATCTTCCTCATACGTTTCGGTCGGCTTGTCGAACATCGCGCAATTCCCCTCGCCGCGCCGGCTTACTTTTCGGGCGCGACATCCGGCGCCAGAATCCGCGCCACCAGATCCTGTTCGCCCAACAACGGCTGGCGGCGCAAGCTGGTCAGGAGACCGCTCGCCGGCGCCGCGATCCGAGCACGCACCCCACCGGTGAAACCATCATGAATCCGACCCAGTTCTTCCCCTACCTGGACCCAGCGGCCTACATCCAGATTCGAGGAGAAGATTCCAGCCCGCGTGGCCCGGACGACGACGAGCTGTCGCGAACCGAAATACCGCAACTGCTCTTCCTCGCCGACCAGGCGTAGACCCCCAATGATCCCGGCACGATCCAGAAATCCCACCAAGCTCCGAAACAATGTTTCGCAATGCCCGGTCTGCAAGCTGCCCGCCTGCCCCAAGTGAATCACGAAATTCTCGCCGCCGTGGAACCGCCACGCATGCATCAGATCCGGCGTGGATTCGTCCTCAGCCGGCCGCTCGATGATCGCCGGCAACCCGAACAGACAGGCGCTGGCCCGCTCGTCGTCATTGGGGGCATACAGACTGAGGTGCGGTATTTCTTCGACATCCAGACTGACCGGGTGAATATCCACCCGATAGTACGCGGCCTGAGTAATCTCCATCACCGCACGGATCATGGTCCACTCCCTGGGCCGGCGATGATGGGTGATTCGGGAACGAGCGGTCGGCGACATCCCCGCGCCACGTCCTTTCCAGGCGCTGACCGTCGGCACGATCACCACCCGCTCGCGCAAACACAGTCCACGCCTTTCGCACGCCTCGACACCGCGTAAAAACGCCGCTAGCCGCGAGAGTACGAACATGCCGTTCAATTCACGGCCGTCGAGATCCGCC
>JAWOHQ010000257.1:0-7755 GCA_046485105.1 Candidatus Competibacteraceae bacterium
CAAGGCCGCCATGTACACCATCCTGGAAACCGTCACGGCAACCATGGGGCTGTCTCTGGCCGAGTTGCCCGCCTTCTTCGTGGCCGGCACCTTCGGCGTGTTTATCGATGTTCCACCAGCGCTTCGATCCGGCCGCCGCTGGCCTTGCGCCCGAACAACCGGGCCGGGATCACTCGGGTATCGTTGAACACCAGCAGGTCGCCGGGGCGCAACAGTTCGGGCAACTCGCGGAACCACCGGTCGCGGAGGGCGCCGGTGGCGCCGTCCAGCGTCAACAGCCGGCTGTCGCCACGCTGGGTCGGGGGGTGCTGGGCGATCAGTTCCGCCGGCAGATCGAAATGAAAATCCCGGCGATGCAACATGCGAGTCGCCGTTGGGTCTTGCTCGTTCGCCGCCGGCGGATCGTTGTGGAAGCCTGGTCGGCTCGAGTACTCTGTTTCCATTATCCCATTGCCGCCACTACCCTGGATATTGCTCATGCGTAAAATTCTGCTGGTCGTCGTTGTTTGGTTCGCTACTGGAGCGCTGGCCAGCGAGCCGGCCCCGCCCGCTCCGGCCGAGTCCGCCCTCGCTCGCCAACCGGATTTGACCCGGATGCAGGCGGCCCTGAACGGGGCGCAACCCGATAGGGTGACCCCGACGGTGATTCCGGGACTGTACGAAATCGTCCTGGGCGGTCAGGTGCTGTATCTGAGCGCGGATGGCCGGTTCGTGGTGCAGGGGGAGATTCTCGACCTGGATACCCGCGCCAATCTCACCGACGGCCGCCGCGGCGAGCTGCGGGGCAAGGCCATCGAAGCGGTCGGCGAGGACAATATGGTGATTTTTGCTCCCGAGGGTCCGGTCAAACATACGGTCACGGTGTTCACCGATATCGACTGCGGGTATTGCCGCCGAATGCACGAGCAAATGCCGACCTACCACAAGGAGGGCATCAAGATACGCTACCTGTGGTTCCCGCGCGAGGGGGTCGGGTCCGCGTCGTTCGCCAAATCGATCGGGGTCTGGTGCGCCGCCGACCGGCTGGAGGCGATGACCCGGGCCAAGCGCGGGGAGAACATCGAGATCAAGACCTGCGAAAATCCGGTTCAGGCGCAATACGAACTCGGCCAGCAACTCGGGGTTCGCGGTACGCCCAGTCTGATTCTGGAATCCGGCGAGATGCTGCCCGGCTACGTGCCACCCGCCCAGTTGGCGGAACTGCTGGCGGCGCGCAAGGAGCCTCGACCGGTGGCGCAACCCTGAACGGAATGGGCGTCATGTTTTTCGGCCAGAAGATCCATCCGCTCAATTTTGACACTGCCGATACGCTGACGCTATCGGGCGTCGCGGCCGAGTGTTCCGGACCGGGCGTTCGGCTGCGGAGCGACTGCGCCGAGATTTTCGCGGGTTGCCTGCGGCTCCGATTCGAGAATGCCGCCGTCGCCGACCCGCGCCAGCATTCGGACGCGGTCCTGCCGGAATGGCGCGGCGGGCAACCGGTGGCGCCCCAGCTGGAAGGGGAAACGGTGGTGTTTCCCACGGCGGCGGGACGGATCGAACTGGGTGCGTCCCACTTGCGCCTGGAATTGACCGGCTTTACGTTGGAGACCGGCGTCGGGGGCATTGGAACGTGCGGTGAAGCGTTGCAGCTCGCCTTCGACATGACTGAAGTGGATGGCTGCTACGGGTTCGGCGAGCGCACCAAGCGCCTCAACAAACTTGGCGACAGCGCCGACTGCCTCACCGTGGACGTGGTGGCGGTATTCCGCCACACCTACGCCCGCGACGACTACGATCCGACTTATGTGGCCATTCCCTTCGCTATCCTGAAGTCCGGCGAGCGGTTTCTGGGGCTGTTCTTCGACAATCCGGGCCGGGCCATCATGGACGCCGGCCGGAATCCGCCCGGCCAATTCGGGTATCAATCCCTCGGGGGCAATACCGACCTCTACCTGCTCGCCGGACCCGGCTTGCCGGAAGTGGTCCGGCGTTACGCGGCGCTGATCGGCCGGGGACCGCTGCCGCCCCTGTGGGCGCTGGGCTACCATCAGTGCCGCTGGAGCTACCGGAGCGCAACGGAACTCCGGGACCTGGTCGCCCGCTTCGCCGCCGCCGACGTGCCGGTCAGCGCCCTGTGGTACGACATCGACTACATGGACGGTTTTCGGCTGTTTACCTGGGACCGTGCCGAATTTCCCGATCCCCCCGCCCTGAATCGCGATCTCCAGGCCGCCGGCATTCGCGCCGTAACGATTGTGGACCCCGGCGTCAAACGCGAGCCGGGTTACCCGGTTTACGACAGCGGGCGGGAGCGCGCGGCATTCTGCCAGACCGCCAGCGGCCGCGAATACGTGGGCAAGGTTTGGCCGGGCGACACGGTGTTTCCCGATTTCACCCTGGAAACCACGCGCGACTGGTGGGCCGGTCGGCTGGCGGATTTTCTGCGCGAGAGCGCGGTGGACGGGGTGTGGCTGGACATGAACGATCCCGCCACCGGCTACAGCCGCGCCGAGGAGATGCGCTTCCAGCACGGCGCGATTCCCCACGACCGCTATCACAACCAGTACGGGCATTTCATGGCGATGGCCAGCCGCGCGGCCTGCGACCGACTCGACCCGGACGGTCGCCCGTTCCTGCTGACCCGCAGCGCCTGCGCCGGGACGCAGCGCCACAGCGCGGTGTGGACCGGCGACAACGCCAGCAACTGGAAACACCTGCGCATGGCGCTGCCCTGCTCGCTGAACCTGAGCCTGTCCGGAGTGGCGTTCAACGGTCCGGACGTGGGCGGCTTCATGGAGGACGCCAACGCCGAGTTGCTGGTGCGCTGGCATCAGGCCTGCTGCCTGTTTCCGTTCTTCCGCAATCACTCGATTCGCCACTCCCGCTACCAGGAACCCTGGCAATTCGGTCCCGAGCCACTGGCGGCCATGCGCGGCGCGATTCGCACCCGGTATCGACTGCTGCCTTATCTATACCAGTGCTTCTTCGCCCACTGGCGGGACGGCGATCCGATCATTCGCCCGTTGCTCTATCATTATTCCGGCCCGGAATACACCGATCTGGACGATCAATATCTGCTCGGCGACGCGTTGCTGGTCGCCCCGATCCTGCACGGCGAGGGGCAGGGGCCTGAGAGCATTCGTCACGGCGTGAAGTATCAGGAACGGCCGGTGCGCCTGCCGCCGGGCTGGTGGTTCGACCTGAATCGCGGCGCGTGGGTCGAGGGCGACCGGGTGCTGGCCTACGCCGCCGCCCTGGACGAGTTGCCGCTGTTCGTCCGCGACGGCGCGGTCTTGCCGTACCATGTCGGCCCCCTCCGCAACAGCGTCATGGACCTGAGCGCGGTCGAGTTGCATCTGTTCTGCCGCGACCGACCGGCGCGCTGCGATTACGTGGTGGACGACCGGGAAACCCGACGCTACCAAACCGGCGCTTACGGCATCGCCAGCATCACGGCGGAGGTCGACGGCGCGCGGTTGCGGGTGACCATCACCGAGACCGGCGCCCATCCACGAGACACCGTGACCTTCACTCCGGTGCTTTACGGCCGTCCGGAGGCGCGGGAACTGGAAATGACGGTCAATGGCCGCGGGACGATCCGCTCGTTGCGAGCCGGCGAGCGGGAGTGGCTGTGCCGGTCATGGCCGGTGCGGATGTAAAAGTCAACCCGATCGACGGCGTCGATCGCTGGCGCCGCAGAGGATCGAAACTATGGCGAACTTCACGATTACCGGGGATGTAGACCCGTTTTTGCATGTCTCGCTGCGCAAGGGCGAGTGGATTTACTGCGAATCCGACGCGATGGTGATGATGGAAGACACGCTCGACCTGACCGGCCGCATGACCGGCGGCCTGGGCAGCGCGCTCATGCGCCGGTTCGCCAACGGCGAATCGTTTTTCCAGCAGCACATCGAAGCGAACCGGGGCGAGGGGGACTGCCTGCTGTCGCCGGTGTTGCCGGGCACGATGCAAGTGCTGGAAGTCGGCGCGACCAGTTACCTGATCAGCGACGGCGCGTTCGTGGCCGCCGAAAGCGGCGTGAATTTGCGCGTCCGCACCCAGAGTCTCGGTAATGCGCTGTTCGCCCAAACCGGCGGCTTCTTCGTCGGCGAGGCCACCGGCAACGGCCAGTTGGTGGTCTCGGGTTTCGGTTCCGGCTTTATCCTGGATGTGGCGCCGGGCAAGGACCTCATCATCGACAACGCGCATGTGGTGGCCTGGGACAGCCAGTTGCGTTACGAGATTTCCGTGCCCAACCAGCAGGGCGGCGGGCTGTTCAACCGGCTGGTCAGCAGCGTAACCAGTGGGGAAGGTCTCGTGCTGCGCTTTTCCGGACAGGGGAAAGTGGTCATCTGCTCGCGCAACCGCGACGCCTTCGTGAGCTGGATGCGCGGCGAAATCCGCGGTAGTCGGACGAACCGGTAAGACGACCAATACCGTCAGGCGCGCTGGAATGCGGGGTAACCCATTGCCGCGTGCAGTGATTTCCATTAGCTTTATCGTCTGGATAAAGCGCTCGAGGTAACGCGGGCCGGAAGACTGGCGTCGTTACTGCTATGCTTGACCGCAATCAGCGGTCCTGATTTCACGCCCGCGCCTCCCACGGGAGGGTCTGCGGCCCCGAAGCACGAGGAAGCATCCCGATGAAAGTCAATGTCAGCGTTGAGGCCACCGCTCAGGAAATGCGCGAGTTTCTGGGCTTGCCGAACGTGCAACCCCTGCAGGACGAGATGTTGCAGGCCCTCCGCGATAACATTAAGCGCGGCACGGTCAACTTTGACACCCTTGGATTGTTGAAGCCGATGTTTCCCACCCAGTTCCACTCCATGGAAATGGTGCAGAAATTCTGGGAAGCCGTCGCCAAGGCCAGTGCTTCGCCCAACAAGGATCTGGTCGATTCCAAAGCCGGCGGCGCGGCGGAGTCGCGCGATAAGACCGCGCCGCGCGACGGCGCCGAAAAATCATGATAAGGCGCCCGAACGACAGCAGACGATGATCGGGGGAGCGGAAATGGCGAACAAGATTCTGGTGGTGGACGACGAGCCGAACATCGTCCTGTCCTTGGAATTTCTGATGAAGCAAGCGGGGTTCCAGGTACGGACCGCCGCCGACGGAGAGGCCGGGCTGGCCGCCATCGCGGCCGAGTTGCCCGATCTGGTCCTGCTCGACGTGATGATGCCGCGCAAGAACGGCTACGAAGTCTGCCAGGCAATCCGCGCCAATCCGGACTGGAAAACCGTGCGGATTATCATGTTGACCGCCAAGGGCCGCGAGGTCGAGCGGGAGAAGGGGCTGGCGCTGGGCGCCGACGACTATATCACCAAACCGTTCTCGACTCAGGAAGTCGTGGAGCGGGTCCGCGAGTTGCTGGCGGAATCGGGTTAAACCCCATGCGCTATCGGCTCAAGCTCTGGCTGCTGCTGCTGTTTCCAGCCAGCCTGACGCTGGCGCTCCTGGGCTGGCTGGCCTGGCAGGTGATCCAGGTGGTGCCCGACCCCATCCAACGCGACCAGACCCTGTTATGGGTAGCGCTGGCGGCTTTCGCCATCTTCGGCGGAATGGCCATCGCCTGGGCCATGCTCGACTGGTATTGCTTCATTCCGCTCGGCGCACTGGCGCGCGGCGCGCGGATCATCACCCGCAGCAATCCCGGCTACATGATGGAGTTGCCCAAGGATCACTGGCTGGGCGCCTTCCCGGCGATGCTGCGCGAATTGGGTGAAGCCCTGCACAAAGCCCGCCGCGAGGTCGCCGCCGCCACCGCCATCGGCACCCGCGAAATCGAGGAGCAGAAGGCCCGGCTGGAAACCGTGCTGCGCGAGCTATCCGAGGGGGTGCTGGTGTGCGATGGCGAAGCGCGCATCCTGCTCTACAATCCGGCGGCGGCCAAGCTGCTGCCCAACCGCGAGGCGCTGGGTCTGGGCCGCTCGCTGTACGATTTATGGACCCGCGCTCCGGTCGAAAGCACCCTGCGCCTGCTGCGCTACCGCCAGCAAACCAGCGGCGACGACAAACCGGACAGCGACGCTGAATTCGTCTGCGCCGCCGTGGACGACGAAACCATGTTTCACTGCCGGATGAGCCTGCTGCCGGATACGGGCGACCGCAGCTCCACATTCGTTGTCACCTTCCGCGACGTAACCCACAAGGTGGATCGTTCCCTTCTCAAGACCCGGACCGAGGATTTGCGCCGACCCTTGGCCAACCTGCGCGTGGCCGCCGAAAACATCATGAATTTCGAGGACATGGATCAGGCGCAGCGCAAGGTGTTCCAGCGGATGATCGTGGAGGAAAGCGAGCGGCTCAGCCAGCGTCTGCAAGAGCTGACCTACGAACTGCGCAATCTGTACGCCACCCGCTGGCCGATGAACGACGTGTATTCCGCCGATTTGATCGGCAGCGTCATTCATCATCTGGAGCCGGGCGACGCGCTGCGAGTCAAGCTGATCGGGATGCCGCTCTGGCTGAACGTGGACAATCACTCGATCATGTTGCTGCTCAAGTCGCTGATCGAGCACCTGTACGCCATGCGAGTCAGCGATACCTTCGAGATCGAGTGCCTGCTCGGCAACCGGCGGGTTTACGTGGATATCATCTGGCCGGGCCTGCCGGTGCCCACCGACCGGCTGGAGGGTTGGTTGAGCGAGCACGTCCAGGATCTGGTGGGCGCGACCACGGTGGGCGAAGTGCTGCGCCGGCACAACAGCGATTTGTGGAGCCAGTCCCATCGCCGGCCCGGCTACGCCCTGCTGCGGTTACCGTTGCCCTCGTCTCCGCGCCAGTGGAAGGAAGCGGCCGAGGTCTTGCCGGAGCGACCGGAATTCTACGACTTTGCGCTGGCCGAACCTCGCGAGGAGTGGGGCGATTTGCTCACTTATCCGCTGGCGGCCCTTTCCTACGTGGTGTTCGACACTGAAACCACCGGTCTGACCCCGTCCAAGGGCGATGAGATCATCCAGATCGCCGGAGTGCGCATCGTCAACCGTCGGGTGTTGGCCGGCGAGATTTTCGACCAGTTGGTCAATCCGGGCCGGCCGATCCCCAAAGCTTCGATCCGCTTCCACGGCATTACCGATGACATGATCAAGGACAAGGCCGATCTTTCGGTGGCGCTGCCGCAGTTCCGCGCCTTCGTCGGCGATGATCGAACCGTGCTGGTGGCGCACAACGCCGCCTTCGACATGAAGTTCCTGAAGCTGAAGGAGCAGAAACTTGGCGTGCGCTTCGATAATCCGGTCTTGGATACGCTGTTGCTGTCCGGCTTTCTGCACGATTACACCGACGATCACACCTTGGACGCCATCGCCGATCGATTGGGCGTGGACGTGTACGGCCGTCACACCGCGTTAGGCGATGCGCTGGTGACCGCGCAGGTTTTTCTCAAGCTCCTGGATCTGCTGGAAGCCCAAGGGATTACCACGTTGGGCCAAACCATGGAAGCGTCGGCCCGGATGGTGGAAATCCGCAAGACGCAGGCGCATTTTTGAGGCTGAAAGGGTAACCGACTAAAATATATCGTTGTTTAACCTTTCGCCTTTAACCTTCCCCCTTAAATCCCTCCCCTTCCCATGCGGCAACAATCCAAGGAATCCATCGTCATCCTGTTCGTGGTTGGTGCGTTGGCGCTGAACTACCCGTTCCTGGAACTCTTTGATCGCGGGTGGATGCCTTTTGGCATCCCGTTGCTGTATTTGTATCTGTACTTGCTCTGGCTGGTGATTATCGTGCTGCTGATCGTGATCGTGGAGCACTCCCAGATCCAACCGGTAGAAC
>JAWOHQ010000300.1:0-7114 GCA_046485105.1 Candidatus Competibacteraceae bacterium
ACCGGCTCCTCCGCGTACAGCGGCACGTGCGCCACGCGGCGCGCGTGCTGGTGGCGCACCGCCTCGATCTCCGGCCACTCCCGCGCGGCGCGCTGGCGCAGCAACGGCGCGTCGGTGGCGGCGATGGCCAGGCTGTTGTTGATCACCCAGGCCCAGGGTTCGATGCCGGCGCGGCGCAGATCGTCTTGCAAACGGGCGGCTTCCAGCACCGGCGTGGTTTCGGGGAGCGTGACGAGCAGGACCTTGGTCTGCTTCGGGTCCTGCAACTGCATCAAGGGCGTGGTGAAGTGTAGGCCACTGCCGCCCATTTGCCGGTCGACTTCGCGGTGATAGGCGCCGGTGGCGTCGAGCAGCAACAAGGTATGGCCGGTCGGCGCCGTGTCCATCACCACAAACTTCCGGCCGGCCTCGCGGATGAGGCGCGAGAAGGCCTGGAATACCGCGATCTCCTCGGTGCAGGGCGAACGCAGATCTTCTTCCAGCAGCGCCCGGCCGGATTCATCCAGATCCTGGCCCTTGCTCGCCAGGATCTGCTGGCGATAGCGCTCGGTTTCGAGGCGGGGATCGATGCGGCTTACGGTCAAGCCCTCCCGCGCGCCGTCCAGCGTCTCGACCAGATGGGCGGCTGGATCGGAGGTCGTGAGATGAACCGGGTAGCCCCGGTCGGCCAACGCGACCGCCAGGGCGGCGGCCAGCGTGGTCTTGCCCACGCCGCCCTTGCCCATCAGCAGAATCAGCCCGTGCCGATCGTCGGCCAACTCGTCGATCAATTCCGCCAGGCCGGGCAACGCCGATGCGGGCGCGTCTGCTTCGATGGTCTCGACCTCCACGGCGGCATCGCCCGAGAGGCCGCGCAAGGCGTCTATCCCCACCAGGTTGAACGGTTTGAGAGCAATCCGATCAGTCGGCAAAGCCCGCAAGCTTTCCGGCAGCGCCGCCAGCGCCGCCTGTTCCCGCCGCCACAGGGCGGCGGCCAGCGCGTCGTGGGCCGCTTCCACTTCGGGCAAGAGGCCGTTCAGCGCCAGATATTGCTGGCCGAACCCGATCGCCGCCAGTTCTTCACGGGTGCGCGCCACTTCGCGCAAGGTCGAGGTTTGGGCGCGCGCCACCAGGATCAACCGGGTTTGCCGGGGATCGGCCAGCGCCGCGACGGCGGCTTGATACCGGCTGCGCTGCTTTTCCAGTCCGGCCAGCGGCCCGAGGCAGGACGCATCGCCTGTCCCGTTTTCCAGGAAGCCGGTCCAGGCTCCCGGCAGTTGCAACAGTCGGATGGTATGACCAGTGGGCGCGGTATCAAACACGATGTGGTCGTAGTGTTCGACCAGCGTCGCATCGGTCAGTAGCGCCGTAAATTCATCGAACGCGGCGATTTCGGTGGTGCAGGCCCCGGAGAGTTGCTCTTCAATGCCCTGGACCACCGCATCCGGCAACACGCCGCGCACCGGACCCACGATTCGGTCGCGGTAGGCCCGCGCCGCCGCCTGCGGGTCGATCTCCAGCGCCGACAGCCCTGGCACGGCGGCAATCGGGGTGATCTGATGACCGATCGCGACATTGAGGACCTGGCCGACGTTGGAGGCCGGATCGGTGCTGACCAGCAACGTCGCGCGGCCCTGTTCGGCGAGAACCAGGGCCGTCGCGCAGGCGAGCGCGGTCTTGCCCACCCCGCCCTTGCCGGTGAAGAACAGAAAAGCTGGCGGATGATCGAGAAACCGCCATGGGCTGTTGGGTGGGCTTGCGGTCATCCACAACATCCCGCGCTATTCCCGGAGGAGACCTCAACAGTCCCGGCCGGCGGACCGCAGGTGCTCGACCGCTGGAAGAGCGCGGCGGTTTCCGCGCGCAGGACGGGCTGAGCTGCCGTCACGCCAGCCCAAGTCGCCAGTTCGTCGCGCGAGGGGTAGCGGGCGCCGCATTGCGGCTCGCCGTCCACCAACGTCAGGGGCAGGCCCGCCGGCCCCTGACGCTCCAGCACGCTTTTCACAATCGGGTGGCTGGCAAACGCCAGCGGTTGCTGCGCCAGATTGAAACGCTCGATCCGTGCGCCCTTCTGTTGCGCCCAACTGACGTCCGCCGCGAAGCGGGTCAGTGCGGAATCCACCTCCACGCCACAAACACCCGTGCTGCAACACAGAGCGGGATCAAAAATTTGAATGATGGCCATGGTGAATCTCCAGAAGATTAAGAAACCGTACAAAAACTCCCCTCTCCCCGTGGGAGAGGGGTTGGGGGTGAGGGCTTTATTTTCAATGGGTTAGTCCGCAAGAGGCCGTACAAAAACGCCTCTAAGGCAGCAGCGTACCGATGCGATCTAATTCCAGCTTCAGGCGGGCGCGGTCGTTGGGTAACTCGGCCAACGGCAACGCGAAAAAGGCTTCGATGCGGGTCCGCAACACTCGATAAGCCTGCATGAACGCCGCGTCGATCTCTTCCTCCGTGCCGGTGACGTGGGCTGGATCTTCCACCCCCCAATGCGCGCGCAACACCGGCCCCAGATACGCCGGACAGGTCTCGCCCGCCGCGCTGCCGCAGACCGTGATCACGATATCCGGGGTCAGCGGCAGCGCGTCCCAGGATTTGCTGTAATAGCCTTCGGTCGCGATGCCCTCGCGCGCCAGCAGAGCCAGCGAGCGCGGATGCACTTGGCCGGTCGGCCGACTGCCCGCGCTCAGCGCTCGCCAGCCCGGCGGCGCGAGATGATTGAAGGTGGCTTCGCCCAGAATCGAGCGGCAGGAATTACCGGTGCAGAGAAACAGGACATTCATGGTTGGGTCACTCTCACGGAATCAACATCAATATGGGACGACCACTCACGGCCTGGCTCCACGGTTGGGAGCGGGCAGCAGTGCTCGGTGAGATAGCGCATGAGTTCGGTCACCACCTCACACCGCGCCTGGTAGATCAGTTGCCGACCTTCCCGATGGCAGTCGAGCAACCCGACCTGCTTGAGCGCATGGAGATGAAACGACAGCGTGGCCAACGGCAACCCGAACCGCTCCCCTACCTGGCCGGCGGGCTGCGGTCCGGTTTGGGCCAAGTGGCGGAAAATCTCCAGGCGGGTATCCTGGGCGAGCGCGCCGAGTACGGCGATGGCGGCTAACTTATCCATATTTCCAATAATATCGAAATAAATAAGAAGATACAAGAATCCACTCCATAACGGTCGCTTCATTCAGTCCCACCGTGAAGGGAAGTTGCAGAGTGTATTGTCTGCCAAACGGGTTATGTCAGGGAATCTCGTTGATAGGGCAGCGTTGGTAACCGGCCTCCACCGCCGCTTGCGCGATGATATAACCAACTGATGACCGACAACCGCTTCATCGCGGTCGCCTTCCCGTTACGATCGGCGTCGCAACCCTTACCCATTCCGGTCGTTCGGCGGGACATCCTGGTCTGTCCCCGGTTTTTTCTCCGGCGGTCGGCCCCAGCGAGCATGCAGCGTTTCGAGGTTCCTGCTGTGGGTCACGATCATGACTTCGTCGCCGCGCTTCAAGTGGGCGCCGGGGTCCGGCAGCGTGAACCGGTCGTTACGGTAGAAGAACAGCACCCGGCTGTCATCCGGCAGCGCCAGTTCGCTGATCGGCTTTTCGTCCTCGGCGCGCGCGACGAAGGAAAACACCCGCGCGTCACCCTTGATCAGGGCGATGATCTCCAGATGGTCGCGGCCCTCGAACATGTCGGCCAAGTAACGGCCGATCGTTAGCGAGGGAATGATGATGTCCTCGAGACCGAGCTCGAGGCAGAGGTGCTCGAACCCGGGGTCGTCGATCCGGGTCACGACGCGGCGAAACCCGACCGACCGACCGGCCAAGCTTGCCAGAATGTTGCTCTGGTCGTTGCCGGTAAGGCAAAACAGGAAGTCGGTGAGCGCTGGATCGGCCTCGCGCAACAGGGCCGGCTTGCTGCCGTCGCCGTGGAGGAAGCCGCAGTCCAGCTCCGCGGACAGCGCTTCGATGCGATCCTTGTCGCGGTCGATCATGACCACCTCATGCCCACCTCCCAGCAGGCGCCGCGCGGTCATCACGGCGAGGGCGCCCGCGCCCACGAACACGGCTCTCATACGGCCTCCGAACGCTTGCCGAACCAGGTGCCCGGATGGAGCACCACCAACAGGGCGAAGATTTCCAGCCGCCCGGCCAGCATGTTGAAGCACAGAACGAGCTTGAGCAACGGCTCCAGGTCGGGTCGGGTGATGCCGGTCGACAGCCCGACCGTGGCGGTGGCCGACACCACCTCGAACAGCGCGTCGAGCGCGGGATAGCCGTGGGCGACGAACGCCAGCCACGACAGGAAGACCAGCAGCACGAACATCAGGATGAACAGCAGCGCCCGCCACAGATCCTCGTCATCGACCCGCCGCCCGTCCAACCACAACTCGAACACCGCGTGCGGCGGGGCGGCGGCGCGGGCCAGGATCAGTTGTAGCACGCGCAGCAGGAGCAGCAGGCGCAGCAGCTTGAATCCTCCGGCGGTCGAGCCGACGCAGCCGCCGACGAGCATCGACCCGATGAGGGTGAGCTTGGAGGCGTCGTCGAGCGCGGCGACCGGCGTCGTGGAGAATCCGGTCGTGCTCTGCGCGCTCATGGCCAGCAGCACGGCATCCAGTCCGTTCCCCTGACCGGACGGCATCCACAGGTAGAGCAGCAGGGCGGTCAGCACGGTGGCCGCGAACAGCAGGCGCAGTTCGGCGTCGCGGATCAAAAGAACCGGCCCCTTTTGCCATGCGCGATGGTAGAGCGGCATGGCGACCGCCCCCAGCAGCGAGAAGCACATCAGCACGCTCGCCGCGCCCGGCTCCCAGTGCTCGAGGCTGGCGTTGAAACTGGAAAAGCCGCCGGTGGACACCGCGCTCAAACCATGCGTCAGGGCGACGAAGCCGTCGCCGACCGCGAGCCACACCCCGAGGACCGCGCCCGCGGTCAGCCCGAGGTAGACCGCCAGGATGCGCCGAGCATAGGTCTTGGTACTCGAGACCAGAGTTTTGCCAACCACCTCGGTTTCCATCAACTGGCGCGCGAACATGCCGTGGTGCATGAACAGGGCCAGCGACAGCACGACGATGCCCAAGCCGCCGTACCACTGCACCCAGGCGCGCGCGAACAGAAAGGACAGGGGCTGGTCCTCGACCGAGGCGGCGGTGCTCAGGCCGGTGGTGGTGATGCCGGAGACGGCCTCGAACCAGCCGTCGAGCCAGTGGCCGCCGGCGGTGGCGAGCGGATAGCTCATCGCCAGCGAGCCCAGGATGAAGGCGAGCACGATGACCGCCAGCGCCTCGTTCAGTTGCAGCCGCTCCGGGGCCGAGATCCGCGCCAGCGGCAGGAACAGCGCCAGCAACCCGGCGACGGGGAGCGCGTGAGCGACGAAGGCGCCTTCGCCGAGCGCCACGGCCACCACCAGTGGCACGCTGTTGAGCACGGCCAAGACGCCGCCCAGCACGCCCAGATACTTCAGCAGTACCCGCCAGCGTACCGCATGGCACAGTGTTTCGAGTCGTTGGTCGGCCATGAAAGCCGCTCGGATTCCCTGCTCGCTTCGTCGAGCGCGAGTATAGCGGAAGGTCGGCAACAGAACATCGCGCCGGCCAGGGTCGGCGCGCCGCGTCGCCAAATGTTTTTCCCGATGGAGGTGTTGAGAAGTCAAGAGGTGGTTGAGAAGACGGGCAACCACCCGGAACCCTGGCCGGAACTCAGATACGACCCAGCCGTCCTCAACGGCACAGCGTCTCGCACGGTATCCCATTGCCATCCCCATCCAGCCGTTGGAGGCCGCAGACCTTGAGATAGAACTTCGCCTCTTCGCAACTGGCCATGTCCCGGCAGGTGCGTTTGGCGCCGCAGCGAAACAACGCCACCGGTCGGTTCGCTTGCGGACGGGTTGAAGGGCGGGTCGCCGGCGGCGAGTCCTGGCGCCGCCACTCCCAGGGCGGCACGCGCTGCCAGGCCGGCAACCCCCATAATCCACGGCGCGCGGCTTGGGCCTGGGCTTCAAGGATGGGGAGTTGTGGATCGCGGTTGTAGCGCCGATAGACCCATGCCGCGCCCTGCTCCACCAGCGCCGCATTGACGTTGCGTCCGCCGACGTAAACCGTACCGACCAAACGGCCGTAGTCGTCGCGATCCATCACCTCGACTCGCGCCATCCGATCGCGCGCCAGGGACGCTAGCGCCCGTCTGGCTTCCACCCCATACGGCTGATCCAATTCCGGGGCATCGATTCCCGCCAGCCGAATACCCATCCTTTCCCGTCCGCCGACCCTCAAGACCAGGGTATCCCCGTCGCTGATTCCCACCACCCGGCCGGTCACGGTTTCGGCTTGGACCAGCGCCGATCCGAACACCAACCAAAGCATTCCTATTCCGACGCATATCCTTCTCCCTATGGATCGTCTGCTGACGCGCGGAATCATCGAGCATCTCCGAACATTACCGCACCTGCCAATGACCGTCGGCGATGAGAGTTGCCGAATCAGAAGCACATCAGGATGACCCGCAACAGGCCACATTGGATCGCAACCCTGGTCACGATATTTCGCGACAAATCCGGCCCGAGGGTTGAACCTGGATTCAGGAAAACTTTCAATAGACTGAAATTTATTGATAAATCATTAACGACTGACCGAATATCATCCTGGCGCGCGGTTTGCTTGTTTTCAGTTGAGTCTACACGCTAACCCGGAGAATCCGCCATGTCCACCTGTTCGCTGAGTCTCGGTCGTTCTCGGTCGCCGTTGTCCGACGCACCGGCACAGAGCTTGACTCCTCTGGCGTTGCGCCAGCAGAACCGGCGGTTCCGTGGCACCGGCGGAGTCAGCACGGAAAATCGGTCGCTGGGATTCGCGCCAGCCTTTCTCGACACCGAAACCCACCGGGTTTACCAGGCGCGTTTCGCCGATGGTCGGCCGGCGCCGATGCACCTGCTGGAGGGATTGCCAGCAGCGGTCGTCGCCGCCCGCGACGCCACGGGTCGCGTGCTCGCTCTCAAACCCACCGTCCTGGCCGGGTTCGTGCGAGAGGATCGGTTCTACACCCGCGAGCAGGCCGCCGCCCAAGTCCAGCATTGATCTCGGGCAACCTGTACAATGGCGAACATATCGCCACCACCCTACTATCCCAAT
>JAWOHQ010000365.1:0-4116 GCA_046485105.1 Candidatus Competibacteraceae bacterium
CTATCACGTTCTATTCGGCGAACGACTGCTCAATGTGCCGGAAAGCGCCCTGGATGAGATCGCTCTTTCAGAACCAACGGTCGCGTAGCCGCGAACCACACCCACGTTCGCGCTTGGAGGTAAGCCACTCTCATCGCCAGAACCACCCACCGCTTCGCATCCACACCGTAGCGCCGGGAGGATGAGCTTACTTCGCCACTCTGGCATAATCGCCGGCCATTCGCGGTCCACAGAGTGCAAACCATGGATTCGAGCCAGTTCGTTCACTAGTTCCGGCAGGCCGGCCCCTACATCAACGCCCATCGCGGCAAGATCTTCGTCGTGCAATTCAGCGGCGAAGCGGTCGAGGCCGAGCATTTTTCCAGCCTGATTCACGATCTGGCCCTGCTGCACGGCCTGGGCATCCGGCTGGTGCTGGTCCACGGCGCCCGGACCCAGATCGAGGCGCGGCTGCGCGAAGCCGGCCGCGAGTGGTGCTATATCAACGGCCTGCGCGTGACCGAGGCCGACGATCTCCGCTACGTCAAGCAAGCGGTGGGCCGGGTGCGCATCCGCGTCGAGGCCCGGCTGTCGATGGGCCTGGCCAACTCGCCGATGCACGGCGCGCGCCTGCGGGTGGTATCCGGCAACCTGGTCACCGCCCGGCCGCTGGGCGTGCGCGATGGGGTGGATTACGGCTTCACCGGCGAGGTGCGCAAGATCGACGACCGGGCCATCCGCCTCTGGCTGGATCAGGACGCCATCGTCCTGCTGTCGCCGCTGGGCTATTCGCCGACCGGAGAGATTTTCAATCTCGGCGCCGAGGCTCTCGCCACCGCGACCGCCATGACCCTGCGCGCCGACAAGCTGTTGATCCTGAGCGAAGGTCCCCCATTGCGCGATCCGGCCGGCCGGCCGGTCCGCGAACTCCACCCCGGCGCCGCCGAACGACTGCTGGGCGAACCCCTCAGCCTGCCCGAGGAAACCGCGCGGCATCTCCGTCAGGCGCTGCGCGCCTGCCAGGCCGGGGTGCGCCGCGTGCATCTGCTCGACCGGCGGACCGAGGGCGCGCTGCTGCTGGAACTGTTCACCCGCGACGGCGACGGCGCCCTGATCACCGGCGATCTTTACGAAGGGCTGCGTCCGGCCAGCATCGACGATGTCGGCGGCATTCTGGAACTGCTCCAGCCGCTGGAGGCCGACGGCGTCCTGGTCCGGCGCTCGCGCGAACGGCTGGAAATGGAAATCGAGCGCTTCAGCCTGCTGGAGCGCGACGGCACGATCATCGGCTGCGTGGCGCTCTACCCTTTCCCCGAGGAACGGCTGGGCGAACTGGCCTGCGTCGCCGTGCATCCGGACTACCGCAACAGCGGGCGCGCCGAAGCGCTGCTGCGCTTCATCGAACGCCAGGCCCGGGACCTGCGCCTGCAACGGCTGTTCGTACTCACCACCCGCGCCGCGCACTGGTTTCGCGAGCGCGGCTTCGAACCCGCCGAGGTCGGCGACCTGCCGGTGGCGAAACAAACGCTGTACAACTGGCAGCGCCGTTCCAAAGTGTTCATCAAAACCCTGTAAGGTGGATTCCTGGAAAAATTTTACCAACACGTAGGGTGGATAAGCGAAGCGCATCCACCAGTCAGCCCATTAGTGGATGCGGCGCGGAGTACCTTATCCACCCTACCCCATTTCGGTAAGCTCTTTTCTGGAAATCGCCTAAGCTGTTCGCATCGTTCTCTTGTCATCGTTCTCTTGTCGAGGAAGCCCTTCATGCCGCCCCCCGCCACCCCGCTCCGCGTCATCCAGATCACCGACCTTCACCTCACGGCCCAGCCCGGCAGCCGGCTGTGGGGCGCGGACGTGGACGCCGGCCTGAACGCCGTGCTGGCGCACCTCCGGGACCGGCGTCCCGCCGCCGACCTCGTCCTGGCCACCGGCGATCTGGTCGGCGACGACCCGGGCGCCTATCCGCGCCTGCGGCAATTACTGGAACCGCTGGGCCTGCCGGTGTACTGCCTGCCGGGCAACCACGATTTCCCCGGCGTCATGGGGCTAGTCCTGCGCGATGGACTCGTCCGGTGGGAGCGCCAGTTCATCGTGGGTTCCTGGCAGTTCGTGCTGCTGGATTCCAGTTTTCCCGGCACACCCGACGGCCATCTGCCGCCGGGCGAACTGGCGTTGCTGGACACCGCCCTGGCCATCCATCCCGAACTGCCCGCCCTGGTCTGCCTGCACCACAACCCGGTGCCGGTCCACAGCGCCTGGCTCGATACCATGACGGTCAGCAACGGCGAGGCGCTGTTCGCGGTCCTGGACCGCTATCCCCAAGTGCGGGCGGTAGTGTGGGGGCACATTCACAGCGAATTCGCCGCCCGGCGAGGCGATCTGCGCTTGCTGGCCACGCCCGCCACCTCCGTGCAGTTCAAGCTCGGCGCGCCCGGGCCGCAAGTGGACGAACAACCCCCCGGCTACCGCTGGTTCGAACTCTATCCGGACGGCGCGCTGCGCACCGGGGTGGAGCGGGTCGCGCTACCGGCCCGGCCCCACGGCTTGACCCGACGTGTTCCGGCGTGATTTCGCGGTTATAATTCCCTCATGAATATCAAAGACGATCTGGTTCGACACTATCACTGGCTGCGCCAGTACGGTCTCAACGACTCGCACAGCGGCAATGCCTCGGTGCGGGACGGCGATTCTTTCTGGATTACCCCCACCGGTTGCTGCGCCGACACCCTCAGCAGCGGCGAACTAATCGAGGGTCGTCTCGACGGCGCCCTCGGTCAGGGCGCCTCACTGGATGCCCGCCTACATTTGGCGGTCTACCAGGCCAATCCCGAAACCCGTGCGGTGTTGCATAGCCACGGCCCCTACTCCGTGGCGATGACCATGGACAACGAGGAGTTTTTCCCGGCCGATTTCGAGGGTCAATTGTACTTCAGTCGGGTTCCAGTTCTCACCATTCCCTACGATCAGTACGTGGCCCGCTCGCCGGGCCTGGTCGCCGAGGTGCTGATGGACTATCCCATCGCCGTGGTGCGCGGCCACGGCGTCTACGCCCGCGCCGACAGTCTGAACCTGGCCTACAAATGGACCTGCTCGCTGGAACTGTCGGCCAAGACCGCCTTCATCGCCCAGCAGGCGGGCAAGATTTGATGGGTGGCTCATGTAGGCGAACCGATGGAATCGGGTTGAGCGGAAGTTGCCCATGAGCCAGGAAGACCTTAAAAACATCATTGCCGGCGGGGAAGACTCGCGCACCGAATTCAAATCCGTCGGCTTTCACAACGATCGACGACCGGTGGCGGTAACGGCGCGGCGCTGTAATCTGGCGGCGGCGCTGGGGGCCGGCGTGGTTGTCTGTGTACGTGTTGTTAGAATTCCAGTCGGGGCACTGGAGCTGTACTAACGCTCTAAAAAGTGACATAGTTCACAAAGTTAAATGACCCCGGCAAAGCCGGGGGCTTATTAGGTGAACCCCTCAAAGGGGTTATGGATGCTTGGGGCCGCTCAAAGCGGCATCCGCAGTTTCATCTTTTCGTGGCGCTCTTCTTCGGCTTCCTGGTTCCGAATGTACTCAATAACCGTCGTTTCATCCAATCCCACCGTGGAGACAAAGTAACCTCTGGCCCAAAAATTCTCGCCCGTGAAATTCCGCTCCTTTCCCGTAAAACATCGAGCGATCATGATCGCGCTCTTCCCTTTCAGATACCCCACGACATTCGACACCGCGTATTTCGGCGCGATCCGCAAACACCTATGAACGTGATCCGGGCGCAGATGCCCTTCGATAATTTCCACGTCTTTATGGCTGGCTATATGCTCACCGTCCCCCCAGAAATGACCCGTCGCTACGAGGCGCGGTTGGCGCAGCGGAACGTGATGGCCGGGCAGCGTCCGCACGATCACCAGTGGCCGCGCCTTACCTCGATTTCAGTCACAAGTATAGCGCGGGTGGCGGGTCTTCATGCTGACAACGGCACATCCATAATCCCGTCGAACAGACTGTAGATTTCGCGCGCTTCCTCGGCGTCGATCTTGCGCACCGCGAAGGACTGGGCCTGAAGGATCAGGTAATCGCCCGGCGCCACTGGCTCATCCAACAACAGCAGGCTGACTTCCAGGCGCTCGCCGTAGCGCTCC
>JAWOHQ010000433.1:0-5064 GCA_046485105.1 Candidatus Competibacteraceae bacterium
TCCGCGATTCCGCGCGCGACCCGTTACGAACGCGCCCTGGCGGCGCTGGATCAGGTGGGTTTGAAAGCCTATGCCGAAAGCTATCCGGACGAACTCTCGGGCGGCATGAAGCAGCGGGTGGGACTGGCTCGGGCCTTGGCCAACGACCCCGACATCCTGCTGATGGACGAAGCGTTCTCCGCCCTCGATCCGCTCATTCGCGCGGAGATGCAGGACCAGTTACTGGAACTGCAAGACCAGCAAAAACGCACCATCGTATTTATTTCCCACGACCTGGACGAAGCCATGCGCATCGGGGATCGCATCGCGATCATGGAAGGGGGACGAGTGGTGCAGGTGGGGACGCCGGAGGAAATTCTGCGCAATCCGTCCGACGACTACGTCAGTTCGTTCTTCCGGGGCGTGGATGCCTCCAAGGTGCTCACCGCCCGCGACGTGGCGCGCACCGAGCACGCTACGCTGATCAATCGCGAAGGCACCGGCATCCGCGCCGCCTTGAAGCAAATTTCGTCCCGCATGGAAGATTACGGGTATGTGGTCGGCCCGAATCAGGTCTTTCATGGCGTGGTGTCCGCCGACTCCCTGCGGGTGGCGGGCGGTGGTGAACACATACCCCTCAAGCAGGCTTTTCTGCCGGATATCGAACCCATTCCGGCCGATACGCCGCTGAACGAACTGTTATGCACGGTCGCGCACGCTCCCTGCGGCGTGCCCGTGATCGATTCGAGAGAACGCTATCTGGGCGTGGTCACCAAGGCCAATCTGCTGCTGGCGCTGAGCGGCGAAGAGGAGTTCGTATGAGCACCGACAATCCCTGGGCCACGCCGGCCGAACCGACCCCACCGCCCGCGCGCGAGACTCCGCCGGTCGGCGATCCCTGGTCCAGCGGGGAGCCGGCCGCGCCATCGACTCCCGACCTGCCAGCGGACTTGGGTTGGCTCACGCCGCTCGCCGCCGAACCGCCGGCGGCCATCGACTGGCGGCAACCCTTTCAGGAGACCATCATTCCTCTGGATCGTTGGGTGGATCAGGGGCTGGATTGGCTGGTGGGCAATTTCCGTCCGGTGTTCCAGGCGATCCGCTGGCCGATCGACGCCATCCTATCCTCGATCGAATCGACGTTACTGGCGGCGCCGGCCATCCTGATCATCCTGATCTTCGTTTTACTGGCCTGGCAACTGGTGGGGCGCCGGTTGGCGGTGGGTACGCTCGTTTCACTGGTGTTGATCGGGCTGATCGGCGCCTGGTCCGAAGCCATGGTTACGCTATCCCTGGTGTTGACCTCGGTTTTTTTCTGCGTGCTGATCGGCTTGCCGTTAGGGATCTGGCTGGCTCGCAGCGATCGCGCGCTGGCGGTGGCGCGACCGATTCTCGACGCCATGCAGACCACACCGGCGTTCGTGTATCTGGTGCCCATCGTCATGTTGTTCGGGATCGGCAACGTGCCCGGCGTGGTGGTCACCATCATCTTCGCGTTGCCGCCGCTCGTTCGCCTCACCAATCTGGGCATTCGCCAGGTGCCGGCGGACCTGGTGGAAGCCGCCCAGGCGTTCGGCGCCAGCCCGCGCCAACTGCTGTACAAGGTGCAGATTCCCCTGGCGATGCCCAGCATCATGGCCGGCGTCAATCAGACCTTGATGCTGGCGTTATCCATGGTAGTCATCGCGTCGATGATCGCCGTGGGCGGTTTGGGCCAGATGGTGCTGCGCGGGATCGGGCGGCTGGACATGGGGTTGGCCACGGTCGGCGGGGTCGGCATCGTGCTGCTGGCCATCATTCTCGACCGCCTGACCCAATCTTTCGGCGCCGATACCCGACACCGGGAAGCCCGCCACTGGTATCAACAGGGGCCGGCGGGACTGATCCACCGCCTGCTGGGCCGCCGTTGACCGCGCGGCAACGCGCCTTCGTTGGGGTGTTCGATGCACTCCACCTCCCATCCTGCTTCGACAAGAAGGAGAGACGCATGAGATCTGTTACGACTCCACGGATTTGCCTGAAAGGATTTTTCGCCGCATTGCTGACGCTGTGCCTGTGGTCGGCGAGCGGTCTGGCGGCGGACTTGCCCGGCAAGGGCATCACCGTTCAACCGCTGAAAAGCTCGATTGCGGAAGAAACCTTCCAGACCTTGCTGGTCATGAAAGCCCTGGAGCGGCTGGGCTATGACGTCAAACCGATTCAGGAGATCGAATACGCCGCCGCGAATCTCGCCATCGCCAACGGCGATGGCACGTTCCTGGCGGCGTATTGGGATCCGCTCCATGTGGATTTCTATACCCGGGCTGGCGGCGCCGACAAAATCTACCTGGAAGGCGTGTATTCCCCCGGCGCCCTGCAGGGCTATCTGATCGATAAGAAAACCGCCGATCAATACCAGATCACGCATATCGACCAGCTCAAGGATCCCAAGCTGGCCAAGCTGTTCGACGCCAGCGGCGACGGCAAGGCCGATCTGGCCGGCTGCAATCCTGGCTGGGGCTGCGAGGGCGTGATCGAGCATCAATTGACGGCGTTTGGTCTGCGGGACACGGTCACGCACAATCAGGGCGCGTATTCGGCGATCATCGCCGACGCCATCACCCGCTTCAAACAGGGCAAACCGGTGCTGTACTACACCTGGACGCCCTACTGGGTTTCGGGCGTGCTGGTGCCCGGTCGCGATGTGGTGTGGCTGCAAGTGCCGTTTTCCGCCCTGCCCGGCGAGCGCAAGGGCATGGACACGACGCTGCCGAGCGGCCAGAATTACGGCTTCCAGGCCAACAACCAGCGCATCATCGCCAACCTGAAGTTCGCGCGAGAAAATCCTGCCGCCGCCAAGTTGTTCTCAATCATGCGGCTTAGCGCCAACGACATCAGCTCGCAGAATCTGCGGATGCGCGATGGTGAAAAGAGCCCGTCCGACATCGAGCGCCATGCCGATGCCTGGATCAAAGCCCATCAGGAAACCTTCGACGGCTGGATTAAAGAAGCCCTCCAGGCCGCGCAAGGCTAAGGCGGCATTCTTCTCCCGTTTCCCTCTCCATTAAGGTATTTCGTCTAAAATGGAACTGGTTTCCATATTAGACGAAAGGAGAGACCGGTGCTCAAACGTGGGCTTGAAAGATTTTTCGGTACACTGTAACCTTTCCAGTCGACGGTTCCCCGCAGTGGGATGAAAAGGGAACACGGTGTGCTCCATCTCGGTGAGATGAGGTCCGCACGCAAGCCGTGGCTGCCCCCGCAACTGTACGCGACGAGCCGCCGCTCACCACCCGCCACTGGTCAGGCAGCATCGACCGGGAAGGCCGAGCGGCCGGTTGTGACTCGCCAGCCAGGAGACCTGCCGTCGCTTGCGTCACCTACCTTCGAACGGGGTGTATCGAGGGTGCGGTCCACCGTCTGGTGACGCCTCGTGCGTTGCTGAGCGTGGAGTCCGCTACCGGGTGATCGTCTTCCCACCGGTTCGCATTCGTCGCCATCGTCACCCCGCCTGCAAGCGGTGGTGACGACCTGTCGGCTTCAATGTTTCCCTTACGCTTGGCAGACGCTGTTTCAACTTGTGTTCGGCAAGTTCCAACGGAGTCTGTGCATGTATCGGTTTGGCCTTGATTATTCCCTGGCGCGATGGCGTTCCAGGCGACCTCTCTCTCGCGGCAAATTACCTTCCGCATCCAGACCCCGGTCGATCGGGTGCGTCGGCCTCGCCGTGGCCGTTCTGGGTATTTCCAGTTCCGTTCATGCCGACGGCGACCGTTCGTCCGTGGAAGTCCTGGATGAGGTAGTCGTCAGCGCCAGCCGCGCGCAATTGCCCGCTCGGGCTGTCGGCAGCGCCGTGACCGTGATCACCCGCGAGGAGCTCGAACGCGGGCAGATTCGGCGGGTCGCCGAAGTGCTGCAAGACGTTCCCGGCGTGCGCGTGACCCAGACGACGCCGGGCCAGGTCACCCAAGTCAGCATCCGCGGTTCGCGCAACAACCAGGTGCTGGTGCTGATCGACGGCATCAAGCTCGGCGATCCGAGTTTGATCAGCACCCAGTTCCAGTTCGATCATCTGACCTCGCTGGACATCGAGCGCATCGAAGTGCTGCGCGGCAATCAGAGTTCGCTGTACGGCTCCGACGCCATCGGCGGCGTCATCAACATCATCACTCGGCGGGCGACCCAGGACGGGCTCTTGGTGAATTTGGAAGGGGAAGGCGGCGCTTACGGCACGACCAGCGGCGGCGCGTCGGTATTCGGGCGGGGTGAAATCGCGGATTTCCGGCTCACGGCCTTCGGCTTTCGCGCCGATGGGCCGTCGAACGCGGACCCCAGGACCGCGCCGGAACCCGTAAAGAGTGACCCCTATCAAGCCTACGGCGTCAGCGGGCGGTTGGGCCTGCGCTTCACCGAAGCGCTGAGTTTCGACGCGACGGGTTTCTACAGCCTGACCGATCTCGACTACGACAATGTCCCGCGCGAAGACTCCGATTCCGTCGACAAGGATGAATACGCGCTCGGCGGCCGCCTCACGTACCAGACGCTCGACGGCGCGCTGACCCACGAGTTCAACGCCGGCCTCTATAACGCCGAGCGCACCTACACGACCGGCTTCAGTCGTCCCGGCGGCGATGTTTACGACGGTATCTTGACCCGCGTGGGATATGTCGCGACTGGTCGGCCGACGGAGCGGGTGACGGTAATCGGCGGCGCGAACTGGGAGCGGGAGGAGACCGACCAACTCACCAGTTTCGGCGGCGATTTCTCGGCGAGCGTCGAAACCCGTTCCATCTTCGGCGAAGCAGCGGTCGAACCCCTGGACGATCTCACCTTCACCGTGGCGGGACGGCTCGACGATAACAGTCGCTTCGGAACCTTCGATACCTATCGGCTGACGGCGGCCTACTTTTTCAACGCCGCGGCCGACCTCGACCTGAAGCTGCGCGGCAGTTTCGGCACCGGGGCGAAGGCGCCCGGACTGTTCCAGTTGTTCGATCCGACCTTCGGCAACCGCGATCTGCAAGTCGAGGACAGCGAGGGCTGGGATCTCGGCTTCGACGTCTATTGGGCGCGGCCGCGGCTGGCCTTCGAGGTGACCTATTTCCG